>NZ_JBMFKV010000009.1:0-23360 GCF_049971835.1 Pyrobaculum sp. | reverse complement strand
GGTTGAGTAGGGTACGTCAGAAATTAGCATAGAGCTCCCCCTGGGGTGCCTTATGCTGTACCACCAGTGGAGCTCGAAGGTGAGCGGGTACCCCACACGCCAGAGCCCGCTCCTAATAATGGCGACAGTCTCGCCACGCGTGCTACGCCCCTCTACGCCTCCCAAGGCCCTCATACCTCAAGCCCGGTAACGGAGCAACGCCTCCACGCTACTAAAAGATGGCGAGGTAGCACAGCTTGCATAGAGACAGCTATCCGAGCTAGCTTAAAAACGCAACTGCAGGCCACCTCCTCTCAGCACCTGAGCGCGGAGGAGAGACTGGCAACCGCTTCAGACACACGCTGTTTTAAAACAACGTAGAGAATAGAAATAAATTCAGCTGTACACCTACCCAAAACACTACGGCGCCGTAGCCTACGCTGTTTTAAAACAACGACACGTATGTAGCCATCTGCATATATAGCGGGAGGAGTACCTCTCCGCTGTTTTAAAACAGCGGGAGAAATCTCTGTGCTCCGTACGTACCCCCATCCTGCTAGCCACCCGCTGTTTTAAAACAGCGTAACCGGACGTACACCTCGCCTTCGTTGTTTTAAAACAGCGGATGTGAAAGCGCTTGGCGGAGACCTGTCTTATTGGCTCAGGGGTGTGCACCATTTTAAGAGAAAACAGCGTTTTGTACAAACACGACGCTGTTTTAAAACAGCGTATCTCCTGCACGTCCGGGAGTAGAACGCAACGTAACTACATGCCCTCCTAACTCTTAAGAGAGTTGAACGTTGTTTTAAAACAGCGAGGGCTGAAGAAGCGCGCCCTACTCGCCATGCGGGGGCGACAAAACCAGGCTTTTGAGGTCTTAAGGGGTTTCGCTGTTTTAAAACAGCGAAACCCGCATACGGAATGGCGCAAGCTGTGGATGAACTAGGCGAGGTGGCGCAACTCCCGCTGTTTTAAAACAGCGTGGCGGTACAGCGCCCGCAGTCCTGCGTCTCTGCTACCCGACGTGGCTTAGCCAACGCTCTCGCTGTTTTAAAACAGCGAAGGGCGCGGCGGGCCCCTCTCTCCCTCTGCTACGTCCGCGGTCGGCGTATTAGCTGGGCACGCCGCCGCTGTTTTAAAACAACGTAGAGAATAGAAATATGCACACTTGTCCGCTGTTTTAAAACAACGTTCAACTCTCTTACGTTCTTGAATGGCGAGGTAGATAGGCGACCTGCGCCACTAGGCGTGGCACGCTGTTTTAAAACAGCGGCTCAGAAACGCCGATGCCCAGTATCTACATATATTGCCAAGTTCCCTATACCTAGTAATATTGAAATGTTTATATTGAAAGTAAAGATGTGTGTAGAGACACTAGTGCAGACTTTCCAAAATTAGCCACGGTACACGTGCCAAGAGCTGAACGACATGGACTTAGCCAAGTTGCTAAAGCTGTATTGCCAGGTGTCGAAAGCCAGACAGAGTCAGTTGTTGTATATTATATTATTATTTTTTCTAGTTTTATGAGTTTGTATCACCTGTCGCGGTCAGCGCCCGGGTCTTGTTCTACTTCGGGTGTGTATCTACTTAGAACCAACTTCTAGCTCGGGTAGAGTTCTGGGGGTTCTGTAGCGCGGGTCTTTCCCTCCGTGTTGTCTAATTTGGAGGTATATAAATGTTTTTTCTACAGGTTGATCGGCGGGTTATTTATCCTATATGCATGTATATATTGTGGTTTTCACTGTGGGGTGTTGAAGACTATCTATTCGCTCTTGCCTAGTTTTTGTAGTGGGGTGTTGCTATATTGGAAATATGTCTGTGTAGTAATGTTTGTACTTGCGTAGAGAGCTCTGCCAGTTGCGGTTTGGGAGAAGATTTTTAACTACCTGTAAATCTGAAGCCTATGGAGACAGACTACTTGGCTAGGCTGAAGGAGCACGCAGAGGCTCTTTCTCGTGTGAAGGAGCAGTTCGACATTGTCTATGGCGAGGAGGGGGGCAGGCCCTACCTCGACTTCAAGATACGGGGGGCGTGTATAGAGCCATCTGTGCTTGCGTGCAACTGCAACGCGGTGTGCAAGGGCGAGCCTTCGTGTGTGGAGCGGTGTGTCGAGACGGAGGGGAGGAGGGCGTGCGAGGCGAAGGAGGGTGACTTGAGGGAGAGGATAAAGCGTGCGGAAGGCGGGGAGCTTGAGGCCTTGGTCAGCCCGCAGATGGCAACGGGGATGAAGATGATAGTCAAGAAGATCGAGCTCGTCTCTCTCGACAGGGGGGCGAACGAGATTTCGATGGTTATCAGGATGTGGTTGCTCAACATGCCAACCGCCAAGTCTATGGGGAGGTTCGTGGCGGCGATGAGCGCGTGTATAAAACAGAAGCCTCCCGAGGAGTGTCTCCAAGGGCTTGACGCCTTCGCTGTTTAATGCCCTCTTCTAAGGCCGAGCTGAAGGTCAGCAGGGAGGTCGCCGTCGCCATAAAAGAGCTCAGCCTGCTGAGGGGGGTAGAGGAAGACGAGTTTGTGCGGGAGTTGCTTGAGACCTATGTAAAGGCCAAGCACGGCGTTGAGGAGCTTGAGCGCTATACTCTAGCCGACCTCTTAGTGATGATGAACGCCTTGGTCAGGATCCTCACAGTGGCCAAGCCCGTCTTGGACATGTACATGTCGCTTGCGGTTCCCGCCTACCAGTTGCCTCCGCAACAGCAACAGCAGGAGTCGGCCGAGGGGGGAGAGGAGGAGAGGCTGGTGGCTGAGCTCAGAGAGCTTAGAGAGGCGTTTTCCAAGTCTCTGGAGGAGTTGCGCATGGAGATGAGGGAGGCGGTGCTTGAGAAGAGAGGCGAGGAGAGGGGCAACGGCGCGTCAGCCGCCCTTTCTGAGGTGGATGAGATAAGGCAGGAGTTTATGGTGATGTTCCTCAACTACATGAGGCACGAGATGGGCAAAATGTTTAATGCTATGTTCGCCCAGCAGAAGAGGTGATGGAGGAGCTCAGGCGCCACCTAGAAACGCTGAACGAGCCCGAGGCCAAGCTACTGCTTGAGCTACTGGACGGAGCGGAGGCGCTCACAGACGACGTCAAGATGTTCATAAGTGGCTTGGCCGAGCGTGGCCAGCTCGACCTCCTCTACAGGCTGTTCAGGCCTTTGGTGGAGGAGAGGGGCGGGGCCATGGCGAGCGCGGTCAGCGACCTGCCCCTCCCGCTGGCCTCCCTAGCCGTGGCGGAGTTCCTCTCGCGCACGGTCGTAGTCTTCGGCCCGTCTATAGCCGAGATGTTCACAAGGGCCCTCTGCATAGGGCTCAGGGCGGCGGCCAGGTCCAGGGGGCAACAGCTGTCTTCGTTCGGGCAACTGGGGAAGCTCTGTATCCAGCTACTGTTGGGGAAGTAGCGTTATTTTTATCCTGGCTACCTCATTGGGGTGGTGTCTGGGAGACCTGTCTTCGCCAGGATACGTATCTTGTGGAGGAAGCCGCGCGGGAAGGCCCTCAGCTACGTGCCCAGGGGCTCCAGGGGGTCGCACATCCCCAGCCCCCGCGGCCTGGGCTTCTCCCCCGTTTCGTCTGTATACACGCCGCTGGCTACTGTAAGCGGGAGGGAGAAGATCTTGGTGATGGTTAGGCGGGCAGTGCTGTACGTGGCTGGCTTTGGGACAGTCAGGCGGAGGGGAGAGGCGCGGGCGGTCTACGGAGAGGCGTTCATAGAGGCCACTCTAGGCGACGTGGTGGAGCTCGAAGGCAACTTCGCAGTTTTCTACGTAGAGGGCGCCTGAAGCGGCAGGCCCCGCCCCTCAGGGCGTCTGCGCAGGAAACAATTAAATATGCCCAGTTTTCCTACGTATATGGAGAAGGCCGTCGGCGCTCTGGCGCTTGAGAAGTGCTTCGAGCTGAAGGAGATGTCGCTAGCCGAGCTTGAGAAGTACAAGGAGGCCACCCCCCTCAGGCAAGCCTCAGACTACGTCGACGAGGTGTATAAGTTGCCACAGCCCCCGATTGTTGTCGACGAGGAGCAGAAGGTGGTGATAGACGGGGCCAGGAGGCTGGCTATGTTGCTTAGAGAGGCCAAGGGGCCCAAGTCTGCGTACAAGGTCGCAGTACTCTCTGTGCGTTGCAGAGACGCCGCCTACCAGCCAGCCCTACTGCGGTTCGCCTGGGCGGTGCTGTCTAGACCGGTGAAGCACATCGAGCGTTGCCGGCAGGAGCTCGTCGAGGCGATCGCCAAGAAGAGCCACTTCTCCATTTACGAGAACTGCCCGGTGTGCCGCTCGGCGCTGATACTAGACACAATGCCAGTGTGTGAGGGGGGCAGGAAAGCCGACTGCGTCCCGCCCGAGCTGAAGCCGCTTGTGAAGAGGTACGCGAGCGAGTGCCTCTCGCTGGTGGAGATCTTGGTAAAGTACGGAGAGCCGTCTCTGGCCTACGGCGAGGTGTCTAAGTTCAAGAGGGAGACGCAACACGCAGAGCTGGAGAAGATCGGGCAACCCCCTCAGCAACAGAAGCAGATCCGGATCACCGACTACATCCCGCCACCATCCCCCACGATGTCGTCGGTAGCCTCCACCGCGGCGCAACCGGAGAGGGTTAGTGAGGAGAAGGTTGCGGAGAGGCGGCGTGTGTCTGAAAAAGAGGACGTCGCGCACGAAGACATAACGCACTTGATCTACATAAAGGGGTTGTTGGAGGAGCACAAGGAGGAGGTCGACGCGGCGGTTAAGCGGAAGAGCAGGCTGTACGACATGGTCAAGAACAGCGGCTTCCCCGACGCAGTCGCCAGGCTGATGACGTGGCTTTTCGAGAGGCACGAGATCGAGAACGTAGTCTCGGTGATCTCCAACTCGCCCGAAAAGGGCGAGGTGATGAAGAGGGTGGTCGAGGCGCTCGACAAGTACATCAAGGGGGTGAAGGTGACGGTGCCGAGCTCTGCGTGGAGCCAGCTTGAGGAGATGTCGCTACACTTCCAGATGCCAGCCACGGTCGTGCTCTACGAGCTGGTTGCACGGGCCTACCGGAGGTACGCAGAGGGCGAGGTCCAGACCTTGGAGGACCTCTTCAAGTGAAGCGGTTGCTGTACTTGGCCTCGTATTTTTTCCCCCTGACGACCGCCTGGCACAGACTGACGTGTCTAGTCGCCACGGTGGCAACGGCG
This sequence comes from Pyrobaculum sp., assembly GCF_049971835.1. NCBI lineage: Archaea > Thermoproteati > Thermoproteota > Thermoprotei > Thermoproteales > Thermoproteaceae > Pyrobaculum > Pyrobaculum sp. The sequence continues at coordinate 18,244 of NZ_JBMFKV010000009.1, read as the reverse complement.
CTGGGAGAGGAGCCGCCATCTTCGCGGAAGCTGTCGAAGGCAGTGGAGTCTGAGCCAGTCGGGGAGGTGGTGCCGTTCCCGCGCCCTGTCAAGTTCAACTGCGGGGACTCCTACTTCTGGGAGCTGGGGGTCTTTGTAGCGGACAGGAGGGCGGAGGAGGCCGGGAAGAGGCTGTTCAGCAGACTGAGAGAGGAGCAGAGGCGCGCGCTCCTCGCCCTAGTAGAGGAGAGCTCCGCCAAGCCACTCTGCCACCTCTACCGGGCTTGCAGAGGGGTTTTTTAACCCACCCGCCATTGTCATCTATGGCTGTCCAGCTCGGGATAGGGGCGATTGGCCAGGTATCCGACTTGCTCAAGCAGATCGCTAACGAGATAGCGAAGAGGCTGGGGGTAGACCCCAACCAGGTCTTGAACGTGATTAGGGACGGCGCCGTCGGGCTCGTGTTGCAACTCCAGCGGCTGGTTGTTCCCCAGGGGACGCAGACGCTGAACGTGCCCGTGGCGGTCTACAACACCACCTCCACCACGCAGTTCTGCCAAGTGAGGCTGAAGCTGAACGGGAGAGTCGTCTCTTCTACAGACATATCGCTCGGGCCAGCGTGCTTCGACGTTGTCAACCTCAGCCTCCCGGCCTCTGCCATCCCTGCGCAGGCCACCGCGGAGGTCGAGGTAGCCACCCAGAGCGGGGTGCAGGACAAGGTTGCGGTTAGGGTGGAGGCCCCGTGGATGGAGGTGAAGGGAGAGGTGGCGGTGGGGGAGAAGTTTAGGATTGAGACATCTGCCTACTTTAGCATACCGACTGCAGGCTTCAGGTGCCACGGCGCCCCGATTGCGTCTCTGAGGGGGCGGTTCGCCAACATCCGCACCAAGACGATCTACGTGACTGTCACGCCAACTGAGGTCAAGATCTGGGGAGGGGGGAGCCCTGGCCTAGATATCTCGCTTCCGCTAGCAACAGATACGTACGTGGCCTATATTACAGATGGCTTGAAGAGCGCAAGCGGGCGGATAGTAGAGGTAACCGACGCAGTTATATACTCAGAGCAGATGTACGAAAGGGGGACAGGCCTAGTATATACCATGGACGACAGACCTTTCGACGTACAGCTGAACAGCACGCCTTTTGGTTGCTACGCAGACGTGTCGCTGGAAGACGTGAAGAGCTTCGTCTCCAGGTACTACGCTGACAAGTATGTGTGGATTGAGGTTTCTGGGTTTACGCTAAACCCCTACTCCAAAGACGCGTGGGTTAAGATAGATGGCAAGCAGGTTACTGAACGCACACTTGTCAAGTTTGGGCGGGCGCTTCAGATATCTGGCAAGTCCGTCCCTGACTACTTAGTTAGGGACTTCCTCTCGGGCTCCCTCTCGAAATACTACCTAGACGGAAAGCCAGTCAAGTCGCCGTTCCTGTCTAGCATATGGCACAACTTCTACATAGCTACGCTTACGCCAGAGGAGAAGAGGATGCGCTGGGTAGATTACGTGCAGAGGGCGTCTGAGGAGGCCTACAAGAGGTGGAACCAGCTCAGAGACGAGTACCAGAAGGTGCTGGGCGACTGCTACCAGAAGGCCGAGAAGAAGAAGGAGGCGTGCCTCATGGGGTGCAGTAGCCTCAGAGACGAGGAGGCCATCAGACGGTGCCACGACTCATGCGAGCAGTCTTACCAGTGGGAGCGCGGGATGTGCAACTTGACTTACTCGCCCTTGGAGAGCCAGGTCAGGCTACAGTGGGAGATGTACGACGCGCTCAGAGCGTCGACATATTCGCCTAACTGGGTCGCAGAAGTCCCCCAGAGCTATATAAAGCTTGGAAAGGCGATACGTATCCTCAGGAGGCCCGACGAGGACGAGGCGAGGGCTGTGGAGGAGGCTACTAGACTAGTTGCAGGGGGGTACCTATCCGACAGAGATCCAAACGTTCTGGCTAACCCCGACTACATTGAGACTGTCGACAAGTTCTTCTGCAGGGGCCGGGCTGGCGGGACCCCCACAAGCCCGGTCTTGGTCGACGTCCCTGTTTATGTAATGAGAGTTAAGTCGGTCCCCCAGATTAGGGTGTACGACGTGCAGGCCAGGAGGTGGCTCTCGCAGGACGAGGTGAAGGGGCTGATTGTCCGCCTTTTCGAGGGCCTTGGGGGCGACGGGCGTGGCAACCCGGTTGTTGTGACATTTATGGACAGGAAGCCCGCGGAGCAGGAGAAGGCCTCTATCTGTCAGCGCTATGGCATGCAGTACGGCGCGGGGGCGGGCGGCCCCCAGAACCCGGTGGGCTCGTCCGACCTCACGGTGGAGCTCAGCCTCTGCTTCCACAGCGTAAACAGCCAGGGGGTGGGGTACGGCGCGTGCCCCGGTAGCGGCTACTACGTCGCGAGCGCAGTCGGGGGCCTGCTGACGCTCACCCCAGTGCAGCCAGACAAGGCGAACGTCTTCGTCGCCTGTTCCAACTTTACGTGTACGTGGCAACCCCTTGGCAACATGGACGAGAGGAGGCTCGCCAGCATGTTGCTGGGCTCGGACTTCCTCTACAAGGTGAAGATCTCCGGCGTCTTGTACTTCCCCGAGTCCCCCGCCTACCTCAAGCCAGTCGTCAACGGGAGCGACAGCGGAAGCGCCGTGCAGGTCAGTGACAACCTCCAAAATGGCGTGCAGATCTCAGCTGAGACAGAGTGGCGCTCCAAGTTTATACTCTCCTCCTCTGCTCAACCCCCGAGCGTAGACGCCAAGGTGCTCGTGTGGGGGAGGGACCCCCAGAGGGCGGTGGCGATGCCCGCCAGGGCCAGGGTCTACGCCTCGCCTCCTCCTTCAAACGTAACGCCGCCGACCAACACTAGCCAGGCGGATGGCTCGCTTGAGTGCGTGCTGGCGGGGAGGAGGCTTGAGGTGCGGAGGAGGACGCTCCCCGCCACCACCCCCATATACGCGAAGGCTAGCGTCACGGTCACCGACGCCAGCGGGCGGTCGGCGTCTGGGGAGCTCGACGTGTATGTCCCGCCAGGCGACAGCTATTCCGTAGACCTGCTCTCGGTGCCCCAGTTCGCCTCGGTTACTTCGCCGTTCACTATGAAGTCTGTGGAGGTGAGGGTGTACAGAAACGACGGGGCGCTCGCGTGCACCGCCAGGTGGGAGTCGCCTATACAGCTCCCGAGCTTTGGAACTGCGAGGCCGCCCGTTGCTGGCGGCGCGTTTACCGTGCCCCTGCTGGACTGCGTGCCCCTCACCACGGGGAGGGCGAGGATAGAGCTGGGGCTGTCGTCTGCGCGCGACCTTGAGCTCTATAGCACTATAGTTGCAGATAGGTACGACTCGCTAATGCAGAACATACAGCTCTTCTCGGCGCCAGAGAGTCTGTCGTGGATGCAACTTGACTGGGTGTCCGCCAGGGGGAGGTTCAAGAGGGTCAGGGAGTCGCGCCTGGCCCTAGGCTTGGCCAACTCTTTCCAGCCCCCGCCAGACTACGTCGTCTTGATTGGAGTGAGGGTGGACGCGCTGGACGGAACCCGCGAAAGCCTCTACAGGTGGGTCGCGATCTCTGGCGACGCGCAGAAGGCCACGGCTATGTGCAACGCCCTGAAGGGGTACGGCCCGACGCCGAGGAGCGATGGCGTGCCAGACTACGTGGCGCCGCACCCGCAACTCAGGTTCTACTGGGAGCGCGGCTTCTCCGTAGTCCCGCCGTGCGGCGGCCAGTACAGGATAGAGTACACAGACAAGAACCTGGGCTGGACGCACTTCGGCACAGCGCCGAACGGCTCGCTCTGCGTAGAGAAGATCGAGATACCGAGGAGGGCAGACGTCGGCCACATGCTCTGCCACGAGTTCGGGCACGTCGCGACTGCGGGCATCCTCACCGGGGCGATCGGGTGGGCCACCGAGGCTATCGTGGAGGCCCTGGCTGGCTTCTGCACGGGCGGGAGGTACCTCGGAGACCGCTTCCACACGCTCAACTGCAAAGACCCGAACCAAGCGTCCTTCGAGGAGTGGTACTACTACTCGAAGATATTCTACGACTTCTTCCAAGCCGTGGGCGGGCCGAGCCCGGACGCCGTCAGGTACGCCTACGCGAACGCGTACCAGCTCTACAAGCTCTACTGCGGCCGCTAGGCGACTACCTCCCTCCACGCCTGGCACACCACGTCCTTCCGGTACCTCCCGGCTTTTTCGACCCCTTTTGCCACCAGGTCCCCGAGGTCTGAGGCTAGGAGGGAGGCGACGGTGTGCAGGTAGTCCTCCCAGCACGACTCGTACCAGTCTACGTGGTAGTCCCCGACGACGTTCACCTCCCCCATGTACGTAGCTGGCACCTTGACTGTGCACAGCTCGCTGTGGGCCGGGGCGTCTGAGCACACTGGCACCGCGCCACTGGCCAGGGCCTCCAGCACTGGGAGCCCGAACCCCTCGGCCCTGGAGGGGTAGAGCACTATCTTAGACGCCTTGAAGAGCTCGGCGAGCTCGCGCCTGCTCCTGGGCTGGGCCACCATCCCCACTGGCGACTCCCGCCACGTGGTGGCCACCCAGGGCCCCAGCCTCCGCGCCACTTCGACGAAGATGTCCGCCCCCTTGCGGTACACCACTGGCTCTGGCAAGTCTACGGGGAAGAAGAGGTCGAGCCTCTTCTCCTCCCCCCTGTAGAAGAAGAAGTCCTCTACGTAGTGTGGCACGACCTTTGCGTCGACCCCGTTCCTCTCGGCGACCCACCTGCTGGGGACGACCAGCTCGGCGCCGTGCGGGACGAACCTAACGCGCCCCTCGGCTATCAAGTAGTACACAACCCTCGCCCTCTTGGTTATCTGCTCCCACCTCTCTTTGACAGACCGCGGGAGGAGGTCGGGGTTCTCCACTATTATCACGGCCCTGGCGCCCAGCGCCTTGTCCAGCGCCCAGAAGGGGAGGTACGAGGCGCCAGTGCACGAGGCGACCTGCTCCGCAGCGAGGCTGACCCCGTGGGAGGAGCCGGGGTTGTACACTACGTAGAGGTCCACGGAGAAACAGTAAAAAGCCCTAATATACATAGAGCCCGTGTACAGAGAAGTGTTCTCACTCGCCGAGCGCATGTTGCGGAGGCGCGTCTTCGCGGGGCCCAGCACCGCGCCAGAGCTGTCCTCCCTACGCCCGGGGGACGTGGCGTACGTCTTCTACAGCGGGGGTGCGGCGGCGGTTAGGCGCGGGGTTGTGGTAGTCGCGCCGACGGAGCTGGACGCCAGGCTCGTGGGGGCAGACGCAGTGGTGCCCCCGCCCACTCTGCCATGCAAGTCCTCAGAGAGGGACTACCCTACGGGTATCTACTTCGTAGGCCCGCCCTACTGGGCGAAGGCAGAGGTCTCCAACTCAGACGCGTACCCCGTAGTGGCCCGGAGGGTCGACCTGCTAGTCGCCCTCTCAAGACGGGTTTTAGCCGACAAGCGCGACAGACTCCTCATATCCCAGGCGCAGGCAGAGAGGTGTGGCAAAGTTGCGGAGAGGCCCGTGCCTTGGGTGGACGTCTCGGAGTTCGCCAGAGAGGTCGCGAAGTATGTCTAGGAGGTCTATAAGAGTGAAGAAGATGTCGTTTGAGGGGGCTGGCGGCTGGTTTTCTGCGTATACGTACCTGCTCCAGGGGCTGGCGGAGCTCGGATATAAAGTCAAGCTGGTGGACTCATTCCAGGACGCGGACATTGCGTTTGTCGGCGTGGCGCTCCTCTCAGAAGCCGAGTCGAAGGTAGTCTACGCCCCTATCGAAGGCTTTCTGGAGCGGAGGCCCGAGGTGAGGGCCAGGAAGGCGTTTGTGGTCACTAGCAGGTTCAGCTACGAGTGCGTCGGAGGGGAGGCGGACGGTATAGTCTACCACGGCGTGCCGAGGCTCTCCCGCGTGGGGGAGCTGGTAGACGTGGCGGTATCCGTAAGCGGCACCACAGACAGCGGGGTGGTGAGGAAGTTCCACACGTTTAGAAAGAACGTAGAGGCGTACGTGTCCCTCCTCAAGAGGTACAGGCTATCCGTGGCGTGCAACAAGTGGTTCCCGCACCCAGAGCTCTGCGACATAGTTGCAGACAGGCCCTACCTCTACGCCAGGGCCCTCCTGTACCTGTCCCGCGCAGAGGGGTTCGGCTTGCCAGTGGCCGAGGCCATGGCGTCTGGGGTGCCAGTCGCCTACCTAGACGCGCCTGCCTACAACGAGTTCGCTCAGGGGGAGAAGATACCCGCAGTCTTCAGGGGGTTTGAGAGGTTTACTCTGCCAAGGGCCCCGCCTATGCTAGTCCCGTCTTACGAGCCCGCGAGCCTTGAGGCCGTGTACTTCAGCCTGAAGAGGCTCCTCGGCTCCCGCCGGACTGTTGAGTACAGGCCCACCCCTAGAGACATGGCGCAACAGCTGGTTGAGGAGTACCTCCTGAGGAAGCTCTAGCCCCCGCCTCGCCAGCTGTAGCTGGTACATGCACGAGAGGAGCACTGGCTCGGGCTTGAGGCCGTGTCTGCACGTAATCAGCCTCCCCGCCACGTACTTGTACGCCAGCCCCGAGACTAGGTCTATGTAGAGGCCTTTTGGCAACTCGGGCACCTTCCTCCACCACTCCGCTCTCAGCCTCTCCCCCACGAACACGACGGAGTCCCTCCCCAGCTCGACCACCACGGGCTTTATCCCAGCGTCTAGGAAGAGCTCCAGGTCGCCAACCGACGCTGGCCTCCCGTCCTCGGCCTCTCTATACATCGCGCAGGTGTAGCCAGGCAACAGGTCGCCCCGGAACCTCCCCCACCTGGAGAAGAACTCCCAGCCAACCACCCCCGGTACGCACAGCGCGTCTGCTGGTGGCGGCGAGAGGGAGACGGAGCCGACAGCCCTGGCGTACTCTTCTAGACACTCGCCCACGTATGGCAATGGCGCAGAACTTAAAAAGGTGAGACAACTGCGGGGTGTGATAATAGAACAGTGCGACTACCCGACATGTCTAGTAGAGCCGGGCATCTCTAAGCTGTTCTACTTCTACCGGCTGTCTAGGCTGTTGCCCCACCAGTACTACATGTCGGTGCTTGAGGAGGTGTACAGGGACGGGGACGTCCTCATCGGTGGCATAGGGGCCAAGCTCCTCGGCGCCGACTGGGTCGGGCTACACGACTTGGACATCGTGACGGACAGGCCAGGGTGCCTTGGCGAGTGTGTAGAGCGGGGGGAGAGGCACGCTGTGTCTGTGTACAGGGGGGTAGTGGTGAGGCACTACTGCTGGTGCGACGTGTCGCTCAGGAGGGACGACGTGGTCAAGGTGGGGAGGTTTCTGGTGGCTAGCAGGGAGTCGACCGTCGCGTGGTGGCTGAGGAGGACCCTCTCGTTCGCCTTCGGGAGGTCGGATAGCGCGGAGCTTGAAGAGATCTGGAGGTACAGGGCGCCTAAGGCTCTGGCGGAGCTGGTCTATATGTACCTCACATGGGGCGGGCTGGACATGGCGAAGGTACGCTCCTACCTAGCCATGGACAGGCGCTACGCCACCTTCGTCGAGTCTCTCCCCACCTCCGCCTTGGCGAGGCAGGCGTGCGCCATCCTCTACGACCACTTCGGCTACTCGGTAAGGACCTGTCTAGACGACGTAGCGCGCTTCGTCGCGTCGATTTCCCCTGTCCCGGTGAGGGAGTAGCCCCTTTTAAAAACTGGCGTTTTTTACAACTTGTGCTGAAGATATACACCTCCAAGGTTGAGTTTGGCAAGCCCTACTGCGCCAAGCTCGTCGCCGACGGTATCGGCGGGAGGGAGCTTGAGTACGTGCTCCAACTGCTGGAGGGGGACAGGGCGGTTGAGGTGAGGCGCGCCAAGACGTGCGCAGTGGGGAGGGTGGCCAACCTCGTGCTCACATTCCCCAAGGCCGGGAAGTACGTGCTCACAGTCTCGGACACCGGCCCCTGCGACTTCTCCAGGCACCCGGAGCTCTACACCGTCAAGCTGTCTTTCGGCGCCGCCATCTTCGCCTCGTCGGCGTCGCTCTACGGTTGCGTCAACGAGTTGTGGAGCGACTGCGCCTCAGACCCGGACATAGCCACCATCGCCGTGGATGGCGCCGAGGTACCGGTAACGGTAGGCCCGGTGAGGAGGCTGACTTTCAACACCTCGACGCCAGCCGTCATCAAGGCGGAGCTGTACAAAGGTAGCAAGCTAGTCCAGACTTTTGGTGGCAAGTGGCCCTTCTCCATAGACATAGACGACCAGACGTGTGAAGCCGAGCTGAAGCCTCTGTACATGCCCGAAGTTGGGAAGGAGACTCTGGTTGGCACTACGGTAGTATTCATAAGGCTGGGCCTCTACGGGCTGGGCACCGTAGCTATAGCCAAGGCCACCTCCCCAGAGTTCGCGCTAATGCACTTCTTTACGATCTACGTAGCGGACCAGTTCATGGCAAACATCGCGTCGCCCAAAGCCGGGCGCCTCCTCTGGCCACTCGCGTTCTAGCCCCCTCTCTCCTCTACAGTCTCTTCGTACCCGCAGTTGCGGCAGTAGTACCTAACCACGATCTTCATCTTCCCCCTGTGCTCTACCGCCCTCCTGTCTACCACGTACATCTTGTGCAGACAACGCGGGCACACCCCCACCCGCCGCTCGGCTGAGGCTAGCAACTTCCTAACGGTGAACTGCGAGACGCCTAGCGCAGACGCTATCTCCCCCAGCGACGCGCCACTCCTCCACATCTCTACTGCCCTCTTCTTCTCCTCTTCGCCCATCTTCTCCACCCCGCTGGAGATCTTCCCCTCCCTCCTAGCCCTCTCCATAGCTACCTTCGTCCTCTGCCTGATCAGCTCCCTCTCCATCGTGGCGACGAAGGCGAGGACAGCCCGCAGGAACTGTCTGTACGGCCCGTCGAGCGACTGGAGCACGTGCTCCCTCTCAGAGGCTGAGACCACGGTCAAGTTGAGCTTCCCCTCGACGAGGTCTAGGAGCGCGAAGAGCTCTTGGAAAGACCTCACGAGCCTGGAGATTTCGTAGACCAGGAGGATAGACGGGCGCGGCTCCACGGCGCCGGACTGCACCTCCTCTATCAGCCTCCTAAACGCTGGCCTCTCCCATGGCGGGCTCGCGCCAGACACCCCCTTGTCTATGTAGAACTTCGCGATCTTAATCCCCTTCTCCTTAGCCCACTTCGTTAAGTACTCCTTCTGGTTCTCTGGACGTTGCTCCTCGGTGGACACCCTCACGTACGCGACTGCGACGAGCACGTCTGTGACTTCGCTCCCACTTAAAAGCTAGACGAGGAGGTGGGGTGGAGCTATGCGGGCCCAGAAGGTGGGGAACTTGACGAGGAAGACCTCGCCATCAGACACCCTGCCTATGTCTGTCACGTCCAGCTCGACCGCGGGCCCGTACACCTCGAACGCCACGAAAACCTCGCCATCTCTCTCCGACACGGCTACGCTACGCTCAAACCCGCGGACTGAGGGCAACTTAGCCCAAGGGTGTGGCTCGTACTCCAGCCACTCAAGCGACGCCTTAAAGTAAGTGGCTGTGGCCACCCTGTCGCTTCCCTCAACTCCGACAACCCGCACGTCTCTGCATTATAGATAGCTTAAATGCTTTCTCGCCACTGGACAACATCGCGATCCCCAAAAAGCAGATAAAGGAGCCATTTTTTAAATCTCTGCGTTTTGGAGTTCTTCATGTACAAAAACTATTCCCCTGAGATCATAGGGTTCGTCCTCGGGGGCAATGGCCAGCTGTTCTCGGCAGTCGAGCGCGACGCTTGGGAGCCTAAGCTCTACGCCAACCCCCTGACTACGTACAAGGACACGAAAGACGACTTCGCGCTGGCCCTCTACGCCAGGATGCTCGCAGTGAACCTGTTGGAGGGGCCTGGCATAGAGCTCGGCGCTTACTACATAAAGGAGGCGAGGCACGGGCAGGTCATCGTGTCTAACGGGCTTGAGAAGGCTATTAAGATGCTGGCGGACGACGCGAGGCGGAGGAAGAGCGTCTCCAGCGCGAAGGCCTTCGGGAAGGTGATCGAGGAGGTGGAGCAGACTGGCGACCCGGTGTTCGTCGAGTGGGGCGGGACGTGGTGGTACGTCACGTGGCTGTGGTACCACCCGAGCAACGTCTTTATGAACGTATACGGGCCCTACCCAGCCGAGGCTCTGAAGCTCAAGAGGCGCCTGGGCGTGGCGGTCCCGCTGAGCATGACACTGGGGAAGGTCAGCTCGGAGATCCTGGCGCTGAAGGAGAGCATGGCGATGTACTACCCCTTCAACATACCCGTGCTGAAGTTGCAACTAGACATCACCCACGGAGTGCCCAGCAACGTGGCTAGCCTAATGGAGATCCCGTACCCAGGCGTCTACGTGAGGGTCCCCAACCCCGACGAGTTCTTCTACCCCCTCTACACGATAACCTACCACTGCCCGGCCATCCCCCACCCAGACGCCGTAGCTGAGTACGGCGACTTGATAATAAGGAAGTTCGGAGTCTCCGCAGATCTGGCGGAGAGGAAGAAGATATACGACGCCCTGGTGGGCAGGTGTAGGGAGGCTGGCAAAAAGCTCATGTTCGCAAACGCAGTGTCCCACCACATAGCCTCGTGGGTGCTCCCGATAACAGTCCCGCTGATGAACGCGACGTACTGGCTCGCCAAGTATGAGACCGAGAGGTTTAAGTACGTCGGAGGCCTTGTCAAGACTCTGGCGACTACGTTCGCAAGCGAGATGATGAGGAGCCAGAAGGACGTCACGCCGCTGTACAGAATGCACGTGGCTCTGAACTACTTCGCGACCGGGTTCGCCTCCCTCATGTCGTTTGTGATGTCTGTGAGGCCGTTCGTCGAGGGCTCGCCCAGCTATGTGGACGTGAACGCCGCGGTCGGCTGGATCCCGACTAACGTCATTTCGGACACGCCAGTGGAGGTGAAGTACGGCACCGAGACTGTGATACCCGTGCTCATCACGTATGGCAGAGAGAACGTGCACCCTGGCTACCTGCACTACGGCTACTGGAGAGATGGCCACTTCTACCACGCAGTGTACACCTCTAGAGAGGACTTCATAAAGATGCTTGAGACCCTCTACTTCCGCAGGATAGTCGATGGCAACGCGGAGCACCCCGCAGACTACGAAGAGGTGGAGATACTGAAGAGGGCGTTGTGGAACGGGGACATAGACCGGGTGATCCCCAACTACGAGGTGAAGTTCATGGAGCTCTTCGAAACCGCCGAGGAGACCATAGCCTCAAACGACACTCTACAGAAGGTGTACACCTGGCTAATAAGCCAGGGCCACCTCGGCACGCCACTGGGGTGGCGCAGCTACCTGCTGAACGTTGGGAACGAAGTGGCGGCGGCGGCGTCGGCTGTGAACATAACTGTGAACGAAATTATAAAGCGCGTGCTGAAGTAGGACTATGAAGAAGTACTACGTCGTAGACATAACAGCCCCGGTGGCGCGGGACCTGCTCGTGGCGTACTTCTTCTCGCCAGCGGTTAGGCAGACGCCAATGTTCTGGGGGCCGCCAGGAGTTGGGAAGTCGGCAACTGTGAGGATGGCCCAGCACGACATCGCCCTAGTCTTGTCCTACGCGCTGTCTGAGCTGATGGAGCGGCAGAGAAGCGACCTGGTGAAGAAGGCTAGCTTAGCCGCCCTCTTCTCCAGGTCGCACCCCTCGATCGATCGTAGCAGTGGCAACATCGAGATCTACGTGGTGTGGAGGTGCGGAAAGAAGGAAGACAGAGACGTAGTCAGGCTGGAGCTGGAGGGGGAGGCCAAGTGCGTGGCCCCGTGGCCGAAGTTCCTCTCGTCTCTGACCGAGGAGGAGGCTAGAGACATACTGGACAGCGCCGACCCGTTTACCAGCGAGAGGGTCGAGGAGCTGAGGGCCTTCGTCAACGAGATAATGGAGGCCCTCCAGCTCGGTGGCGCGAGGACTCCTAAGGAGTTGGGCGCCTACTACGCAAAGACGATAGGGATGAAGAGGTACCCGCTAGTGGTGGTCAACGACGACCTGTCGCTGATCGACTACCCGTGTTTCGTGGTGCACAAGTCTTCGGAGGGCCAAAACCGCTGTCTGTACGAGGTAAACGGGAGGTGTCTGAGGTGGGCTGGCAGGAGGTGTCTCAACGTCTCTGTGGAGGACGAGGAGTTCCTGGCCAGGCTGTACCACTATATGGAGAGCGCGAGGATACTGCCGCCAGGAACGCTGACTGCTTTTGTGGAGGAGCTCCGCAGGTCGCCCTACCGGATACCGCTCTACGGCTTCTTCCTGCACTTCGTGGACATAAGGCTGGGCCAGCTTGAGCTCGACGACATAAAGGGACTGCCCACGGACGTCCTGGCCAGGACGGCGGCGCTTGAGAGGAGGGTGGAGGAGGCGAAGCTGTCGAGGGTGCTGTGGCTCAGGCCACCGTGGGTTGTTGGGAGGGGCCTCGGCTCGATCTTCTTCGACGAGGTCAACCAAGCGCCTGTGTATATACAGGGGGCTGCGTATATGCTGATACTCGACAGGAAGGTCACTACTGGCTACTCGATGGGGCGCAACGTGGCTGTCTACGCTGCGGGCAACCAGCCCTACTTCGCGCCCGAGGTGGCTAAGGAGCTCCCGTCGCCATTGCTAGACCGCTTGAAGCCGCAGTTCAACATGTCCTACGTCCTCGACTACGTCCCGCCAGAGCTGGCGGAGCTCTTGGCGAGGGACTACGGCATTTCGGCGGGTGGCGTCACGCCAGTGATGGTGGAGTCCTTCAAGTCGTACTTGAGGGAGATAGGCATGAGGGGCGAAATCGTGTCGAAGTACGGCGTCTTGATCAGCAGAGCTATTGAGCAGGCGAGCGCGGAGGCGGTCGTGCCGAAGGAGGAGCGCGCCACCGTGCCATTTACTCCACGTAGCGTGGAGTTTATGCTCAACATGCTAGGCAAGACCCCTGCGGAGGTCCTCATGCTCGACTTCTACCACTCGACGTACGGAGGCCGCGGCTTCATACGCCCGCTCACTGTCGCGTTCTACACTTACTACGGGCTAGCCGGGATGCAGGAGGGAGGGGAGAGGGAGATGGACAGGCAGTTCAAGATTATGATGTTGCCTATAGTGAACTTGTTGCTAGTCTACGACATCTTGAGGAACGAGACGAGCGAAGAGACGCTGTTCAGGCGCCTGCTCGTGGTGGCGAAGATGCAGGAGCTGGTAACTGGCGTGCAGTTCGGGGCGGAGTACAAATCCGCTGTTGGGGCGTTGCTCGGCGCCAGCCCCGAAGTCGCCGAGAGGATCAGGTCCAACCTCGAAAGGATTGGGATCGTCTGTGGCAGAGAGATAGACATGTCCGCCATCGAGGGGGTTGCTAGGAGGGCTGTTGGCGAGGCCGCTCTTAGAGAGGTCATGGACGCGGTGAGGCTAGTCGAGCCGTACCTGAGGCTGTTCGCCGAGGTGTCGTGCATGAAGGCGGAGGAGAGGACGATCACTGGCTCCCCAGAGTACGTCTCAACCACAAAGAGGAGGAAGAGGTAAACTTGTAGAAAAATTTTTTAAATTCCTCCAAATTTCTTTCTATGAAGCCACTCGCATGTATGAAAGTAGAGGAGGTCCCACTTCATCAGATATGGGAGCTCATACGTCAATTCCAGCACGCTAGGTCTGTTTCAGAGCGAGAGAAAGTTGGGTTTGACCTTGGCAGGGAGTTAAATAAGCTGTTTGGGGACAAGTCGCCGATAGGGCTTGTGGCGTTTCTTTTGGAGTATCTTTTTAGAAGCTACGGCTTCCGGTACAGGGAGGCCATAAGGTCGATCTGCGTGGCTAGGGACGTCGGCGCGCTTATGGCCATCACTCCTAGTGGCAACCGCGCCACTATATTTATAGACCAGCTAACACTGCCCCAGCTCGGCTCTCTCAACGACGTGGCGCTCGGGCTGTTTACCTTTGCGACGTTGCACGAGCTGGCGCACCTCGCCATAAACGTGGAGACTCTGTGGAGGCCCGTCTTGGAGTACTACAGGAGGTTCTTCTACAAAGAGCCCTCCAAGCTCAGGGTGTTCGCAGATCCAAACCGGCTGAGTAGCCTCATACTCCCGGCGATCGAGGGGACGACGAACGCTATAGCCTACACCTACTACCTAGACGCCTCTCCGTACGAAGGCTACGTCAAGTCGCTGTCGGGTCTGCCCGTCCTCCCGGCGCCAGGCGTCGTGTGGTACGACTACGTAGACCAGGACAAGATCGCCAGCTCCGTAGCCGCCGAGGGCATAACAGCCATTATGCAACCGTACCTAATGTTCGACCGCAGGCAGTTCGAATGCGTCAGGGACTGGATGGCCCACGCGGTGGACTTCGAGGCGGTCGACGCCTTCTTCTCGACGTGCAGGAAGAGCAGGGCGGAGCCGTACTGCTGGTTCGAGCGCACTAAGTACATCTGGAACTCGTTCGTGCTAATACCCACCAAGGTGGAGAAGCTGGCGGAGCACAACGAGCAGAAGACCGACGTCAAAGTCTTGAGGGCCAGGGACATAGCAGACGACGAGGAGGAGTTCGTGTTAATAATGACCGCCATGTGCAACACAAGCGAGGAAGTCGCGAAGAAGTACTGGGAGGAGAACCGGCCCCTCATAGTCGAGGTCACAGTAGAGAACACCCTAAAGGGGGCGAGCGGGAAGACGTGCACCACCACCAGCGTGATTAGGCGCGTCCTCTGCCCGGGCGGTGGCGGCGACGAGAGGTGCGAGCCACAAGAGAGGGAGGGGGGAGGGAAGGAAGGGGAGGAAGAGGGTGGCGAGGGCGAGTGCACCAAGAGGGGCGTCAGGGAGAGCCCGCTCAACAAGTTGCCACCCTTGCGCCTCCCGCCGACTAGCAAGCATATCGGCGTCGGGTACCTCCCGGTGGAGGAGCTGTTCAACGTGAGGCCTATAGACGTAGAGGTGCCCATGCCAGACGTCTTGCGGGGGCTACACGGAGAGGAGGCGAGGGTTAAGTGGAAGCAGAGGTAGTTTTAAATACCGCCCCTCTTTTTTCACATGCTGAGGGACGTCCTCCTGGTCGACCCGGTCTTCAGGGTTAGGCACAGGACTGAGGTGCACTACGTCAACATATACATCTTCGCAGACACCTCTGGCTCGTTGTTCACCGAGTCCGCCGACGCCGGGCTCCCCAGAGACGTGGACTTCGCGGTGTCGGTCGCCTTCTCCATACTGAGGAAGTTCCTGCAGAGGCGGGTCAGGGTCAAGGGGGTGATAGGCTTCTTCTCGGACAAAGAGGGCGACTTCACGTGCGGGTACGCAGGTGGCGGGTGCCTCACCCTCCACAAGTACATGAGGCTCCCCGCAAAGCCGTACGTGGACTACCTCCTGCTAGACGAGACGACTGTGGCCGACTTGAGGGCGGACGAGGTGAAGCTGAGCACTAGCACTGGCGGCACGGACCCCGCGCCACTACAGGAGCACGTCTTCAAGAAATATGGCGAGCCACAGCTCCAGTTCATAGTGACAGATGGCCACGTCCCGCAACCAATCCTCACGTTCGGAGTCCCCACGTACGTCTACATCACGCCAGCGGGGACGACAGACGTTAAGTGCGATGGCCCGTGCGTGGTGGAGAAGGTGGCGAGGAGGCAGTGAGGGGAGCGACCTGGCCGAACACTATTTAAGCCAGATCTTGCACGCTGAGGCGTGGCGCGGCTGAGGCTCGACGAGGACAAGAAGGCGCTTGAAAACCTGGTAGAGTTCATGACGTCCAACGCCATGTGTAGAGAGGGCGTCTGCTGTGCAACCCTCAGCGCAAGCGGGAGGAGGGGCCCGGTCACCCTGGAGGTGTGTTGCGACGCCGATGGCGAGTGCTTCGTAGAGCTGTACTAGCCGCCGTGCAGAATACTTAAATACCCAGTTTTTTGTAGCTACGTGGTTACGAAAAAAGTTGCCCGCAAGCTTGAGAAGGCCTCAAAAATTTTGAAGAGGCGCGGTTGCGTCACGGTGGGCGAGCTCGCCGAGCTACTTAAAATAAACAAGGGACAGGCGGGCTACCTAGCCAGGCTACTAAGTAGCTACGGAGGGGCCGTGAAGCCCGTTGCTGGCGTCTTGTGCCACCCCACCTGCGCGGACTGTGTGTACAGAGAGGTGGCAGAGGCGGTATGCCAGCAGATCTCAAGCTCAAGAGGCAGAGTCGTCATGCTAGCACTCGCAGACCTGTCTGAAAAGGTGTTCTACGACAAGACCCCAGCCCTCAGCAAGGCCCTCTACAGGCTACTAAAGTCGCTACTAGACGGGTCGATCGTAGAAGAGCGGAAAAAGAGGCTCTCCCTGGTAGTAGACATAAACCTAGCCAGGGAAAAGCTCGGATGCAACAACATAGCCACCCTCCAGCCTACGAACTAATAAAGAGAACAACTCGTTTTGCCACTAGGGGCGGAGGACAGTAGGCGTGGGGTGTCGTGCCAACAATTTTATATGGTGCCAACGTGTTGCGTCTGTGAGAGTTGAGAAGGCGTACTATAGGAAGGGTGGAGTGTATTACGACACGTACGGTTTCGGATCCCCGCGCTGGTCTAGGCTTATCTCCGCTGGAGGGGGCTACTCCTATCTCAGGCTGTGGCGCTACGCCCACGTGTCGGCTGAGTATAATAGCAAGATTGTAGTAGAGCTGTCTTATGTCGCGTCGCTCTTTACTGCAGAAGACAGAAAGTGGAGATCGACAGTGGTAGGAGCAACCCTCTTCCGTGTGTACGATGGCACCACTAAGCTTGAAGTCCAGCGGAGCGTAAGAGAGCCGCAACAGAAGAAGGAGGGATACCCAGACGTTTTTGAGTCCGAGCCGTTTGGCGCCCTCGTCCTCTAGCAACATTTTTTAATGGCGCTGGCCTGTCCTGTCTGTGAGGGCTTGGGAGGCGGGCAGTGACGGTGGCTGGGGCTACGACACGCCTGGGATCGTGCTCCCGCGCCTGGATAAGCACGTTTTCGCGAGGGGGAACCAGCTTTACTTCATACTGTGGCGCTTCACTAAGGCAACAGAGGAGTATGAGAGCGAAATTGTAGTAAAACAGGTGGACATAGCCCGCCCACTCTTTACTGCAGAAAGAAGAAGGTGGGGTTCGGCAATGTTGAGTATAAACTTCTTCCACGTATATGACGACTTCGCCAGGATTGAACTCCGGCGAGGCGTAAGAGAGCTATGGCAGAGAAAAGAGAGGTATCCAAGTTTTGACTACAAGCCATCTGGAGCTCTCGTCCTCTAGCTTAGATACAGCGGCTAGCGCTGTCATAGTTCTAGTTTGCAAGCACAAGGCGCCACCCCTCTGAAATTGGGTAGGGTGCCAGACTTTCAAGAGCACCAGCTACCTAGCTTGTGCGTCCAGAAACGTTTAAATACTGTTAATTTTTGAATAGCCATGGACAAGAGGAAGCTGGAGCTGGTTGGAGAACTGCAGACCGGGTGCGTGGGGGACTTCTGCTGGGCGGTCTCCCACCCAGACCTGGCGACTGTCAGTTGCACCGGTGAGTCGTGCACAGTTGCGCTGTACAAAGGTTGCGTCGCATTGAGGATAGAGTTGCAAGGCGGAGTGCCTAGGGAGGCTAGGGTGGAGTACATCTGCTAGACTGTTAGGAAGGAGATCGGGAGGCTCAGCCCAAATATCCACTTTTCAATCCTCTCGGGGCCGCTCACGTCGGTAAGTGGGGTCTCTACTAAACTCTCTATCCCCAGGGAGAAGAACTGGCCAACTCTCACCGCGCGGTCTCCGCCAAGCTTGCCACTCTCTCTAGCGAACTCTATGCTCCCCCACCTACTCATCTTTGAGTTTTTCCACCACCTATAGTCAGTTCTTTCTGGCCCATATGTTGGCCCCAGGCCTAGTATACTAGGCCCGCGCTCGTGGCAAGCACACTCCACGCGGAACGCCAGCGGCTCTACGTGCAAGTCAACTCTGCCAACCCTCATAGCCGACCTCCTCCCCGCCCCGAAGGGCGGGGTTCGCCGATGTCTCTATCACAATACCCAGATCGGCATTAGTTAAAAAGTCTTACACACCCCAAAGGGAGAGACTGGAAGATGGGGAAACCCTCTTCGAGAGCGTAGCGGGGATAACAGTAGAAATTTAAAAATACCTAATTTTTGTACTGTGGTGGTCCTCACGAAGCCGTGTCTGCTGTGGTTTGCGTGCCCGGGCGATGGGGGCGACACCCTGGTGTACTGGAGGGGGGAGGCCAGAGCCGTGAGGAAGGACGACCCGCTGGTTAAGCTCTTCGGCGCGCTGGACTCGGCGGTTACGTACAGCCACAAGGCGGCTAACCTCCTGCCCCGCCCCCAGGCCCGGATCATGCGCCTCGCGGCCTTCGCAGTGATG
>NZ_JBMFKV010000008.1:0-23827 GCF_049971835.1 Pyrobaculum sp. | reverse complement strand
GTGGAGACGCTTAGGGAGGTGGATTTCCTGGTGGTGGAGGGGGAGGAGGTGTACCACGTGGAGGTTAAGACCACGGCGTCTCCCCACGAAAATAAGCTGAGGAAGAAGAGGTTGCTTCTGCAGAAGAGGCAGTGGGTGTTGGGGAAGCTGGGGCTTAGGCCTGCGCTGGCTGTGGTTGTGCCGAGGGATAACTGGGAGGTGGAGATCTGGATAGAGAGGGGCTGAAAAAGGGGGGTTTACGACTTCTTTATTTTTAGTATGTCGCCGACTAGCTTGTTGTTGGGGACTAGTATCTTGTTGCCCTCGGCGTCTCTGATGACTGTAAACATGGCGTTTATGTCCTCGACTACGCCTTCCTGGCCCGCGCCGACTATCTTGTCGCCTATCTTAAAGGGCCTGGCGAGTAGGAGGAAGGTGCCCGCCACAGCCTGGCCTAGAACCTGCTGGGTGGCGAAGCCGATGACTAGGCCTATGAAGCCTCCGAGGGCCGCCGCCGCCGGCCCGCCGGAGACGGCGCCGGCTATCGCGGCGACCAGGGCGCCGATGCCGATGATCTTTATGAGGTTGGAGACGGCCTTGGCGGCGGTCTCCCCCTGCTTCTTGGCGACTGGGAGGGCGATTATGTCTGCGAAGGCTTTTACAATCTGCCAGCCGAAGAACAGCGATAAGAGTATGTCGACGTAGGGCTTGTAGTCTTTCACTGGTGGGTAGATCCCGGCGGCGTAGCTAAAGGCGAACTGCACCGCGGCCATTACTACTACGAACAGTACTATCCACACCGCCAGCGCTCCTACCGGGTTCATGCGGGGGGCAAATGCGACGGTTTTTAAATATAACGGTGAAGTTTAACTTAGACATTGCCTCTCGTATTATTCTATACATTTATAACTGTGGGTCGGTCTCATGCCGTGGCTCGTCACATAGTTGTGTTGCTTGGGGTGGGTGGGGTGGGGAAGACGACGTTTGCGTATAGGCTGATGGGGCTGTCTATTAGGCCTACGGTGACGCTTAGGCCCGGGATTTACAGAATCTACGTCGCCGACAAGGAGATTAACCTTATAGACGTGCCGGGGCAGTACGTCTTTGAGGTGGTTCAAAACTTTGCCCGTATGTGGAGCTTCTATGTGGACAAGGCGGTGTATATGTACGACGTGTTGGATTACCACACCCTTAGATCTCTGGTGGAGATCCACAGCGGCCTGCTGGATAGGGGGATTAAGCCGTTTAAGAGGCTGGCCATTGTTGGGAATAAGATGGACCTCGCCCGCGAGTTTGGGGTCCAGGTGGAGGCTGACGAGATCGCGGGATCGCTTGGGGCCCAGGAGATTTACTACATATCGGCGCTGAAGGACGACCCGAGGCAGTTGCTGAAGATTATTCTATAGGAGGGTTTCGAGAGACGCTTGTTTGTAGAGTAGCTCTATCTGCCTCGTGAACTGCGGCGTGTATTCGTACCTTGGGTCTCGTCTTTCTAACTCGTCCAGGGCGAGGTTTAGCAGGTTGAGTGCCTCCTGGCTCCTTCCGGCCTCCGCCATTTTTTTCGCGACGTGGTAGAGCGCGGATATCCTTAGGTAGGGGCAGTCGCAGTTCGGCACGAGTCTGGCCGCGGCATCGGGGTCGAGCGCCGCGGCGGCTGCGATGGCGGCTTCTGCAGTTTTGTAGTCGCCGAATTCCAGCGCTGTGTCGACGATCCTGGCTAGTATGGGTATTGAGTCTCTAGGCGGGGTTCCGAGGAAGTGTGCCATGGCTAGCTTCCTAAGTGTGTGCGGCGTGCCTCTCTCAGCGGCTACCTCTAGGTAGTCTCTGTAGAGTTTGTAGAAGATCTCCACGCCGTCTTTTCGCCGTGGCGCATGGGTGTAGAATATGTCGACGAATTTCTCTAGGCAGGCCGCGGGCACCCTCCGTGCGTCTGTTAAGGCTAGCTTCGCCAAGATGTCTGTGTCCTCGTCGTCGCACCGGACGGCTTGGATTGCTGGGAGCTCCAGCGTTACCCTCCTCCCGGGGCCTGTGCCGATGGCTTCTATAACTACGCGGGGCGTGGCGCCGTTGTAGCACAGGTAGGGCCCAGCCTCTCCGTTGCAGTGCTCCCCGGTGCCCAGGGCTATCGACGCGATTGCCCTCGCTATTTGTAGAATAATATCTGGGCGCAGGACGAGGAGGCCTCTGTAGACCGTCCTGAGCTTCTGGACAGGGTTTCCCATAGGCGTCATGCACGGATCTGCGCCTACCGCCTGCCTGAGGGCTTCTCTCACCACGCTTTCCTTGGGGGCGACGGACCACCTAACTGCGTGGATGAGTTCCTCCCTGGGGCTGTACAGATCTCTGAGTTCCTCCAATATCTCCTCTCTCAGCAAGGCGTCTGCCGCCGTCCCCATCTTGCCCAGTATTGAGAGCCTCCTCGCTACGTGGTCAACATTTGCGAGGGGGTAGGCCACCTCGACGGGGAGGTGTTCGTTTTCCAAGCTCAGCGTGAGCGGCACCGCCAGAATCCTCGCCTCTCTGCAGGTGGGGAAAAACAGCTCGCGGTACAGGCCGTAGTACACCTTTGAGAGCTCTTCCATAGCTTTTTTGTAAAGCGCCTCTGGCTGGTAGGGTGCGCACCTCTGCCGCGCGTAGAGCCTCCCGCCGTATGCGGCGAGGGCGTAGACGCCGCTTAAGTCGCCGTGTCTCGTCAATATATAATCCACGTAGGGCTGGGGGTCTGCCTTTCTGCAGCCGAGCGCCGACGAGTGCGATAGAAATACCTCCTCCAGCGCACGTCTCAGCTCGACGTGTTTGAGGTACTCGGCTATGTCTAGGACTCTCATGTTTTTCTCCACTAGGTCTCTGCATGGCGAGAAGTGGAGGACGTCGCGGGGCAGGACGAGCAAGGTGGGGATGTCTCTCGTGTTTAGATACATCGCCCGGTCCACCACATATCTACACTTGTGTATCCACTGAGTCGCCAGCTCCCCCCTGGGCACCAGGGGGTTGTCGTAGAAAGATATGCCGAGGGGGTCGTAGAAGCCCAGGGCGTTGGGGACCTCGTGGAGCATTTCGAGCAAGCTGTCGAAGGTCACCACGTCTACGCCTAGGTCAATCACTGCGTAGTACTCGCCCACGAAGCGGGCTGCGATGTACCTAGCCAGCACAGATTTGCCGGTGCCGTGTGGCCCCACAAGCGCTATGGAGTTCCCCGCCTTCAAGCTGGCGGCAATGCGGTTCTCCAGATCGCCGAACCAGCGCACAAGCCTGGCCTTGTAGTTCTCTGTGATGTTGATTACGAAAAAATCCTCGCCCTCCTTGGCGATGCCTAGGAGAGAGGTAGACACATGCGAGCCCCCCTGTAGCTATAAATACGTGTCACCTAGAGACACGCAACCGCCCGGCGGCGTCTCGTTGCGAGGCGGCGGGGGAAAGCTATATAAACTCACCTATTTCCCCCTACCATGCCCATTACCCTAGATCCCGAGAAGCTCGCCATAGTGATGAAGCACCGCTTCCAGTACAAAATCTGTAGAGAGTGCGGGGCGAGGAATCCACCAGACGCGGAGAAGTGCCGCCGCTGCCGCTCCCGCAACCTGCGGCCGAAGAAGTTTAAGAAGAAGTAGCTATAGGGGCTCGACGTAGAACCTGGGGGGCTCTATCCTCTCGCTTTTGCAACGGGGACATCGGCTCGGCTTCTTGAGCCTCTCCCTGTCTCTAAATTCGTACCCGCAGTTTCTGCAGACCGCCGGCACCACCTCCAGCCGGTACCCCAACCTCTTCAGCGTCTTCTTGACGTGCTCGAGCTCGTCGTAGAGCTCGCTGGGCTTCAGCTCTGTGTTGACTAGGATCTGTAGCTGGTTTACGGTCAGCGGCTCTCTGCTCTCGATGAGGGCCTTGACCAGCCTCTCCCTGACCGTCTCCATTACTTTTCAATAACGGCGGACTGGAGCCAGAGGGCTTTATACACCCCGCCAGGCTTCAAGACGGCGAAGGTGAAGACGTGGGTATTACTGTCGCCCGCCCGCCGGGCCTCTATTCTTATGAACCTAGCATACTCCGGCTTCTCCGCCGGGTCGACGTTGGCGTCCAGCAGCTGGGTGGCTGTGGGGGCGTAGCCCGCGGCCTTGAGCTGGGCCTCTATACAATTTACAAGCTCCAGCGGAGAGGCGCCGGAGCACTGGGCCTTCTCTACTGCCTCCTTAACCCGTGCGTGTTCTACGCTGTAGTTCATGGACATCCCTAACTCACCCATTTAAATAAATTGGGCTCAGCAGCTCAGCCCTCCTCACCGACTCAGGCCTTGTAAGCCTCGTCACCAATTCTTAAAAACTCCTGGCGTTAAATATTTATGAGGTGGGTAGGGGTGGCTGCTATCGTCTTGGTTTTTCTTGTTGTTTTTCTTATGCCTCCCTCACTGCTGAGGTTTGCAGACCCCTTTCAAGGCCCGCTCAAGGCTGTGGCGCGTCCGGCACCGCCGGCGCCTCTTGAGAACTACGCCTTGGTGATTAAAGCCGCCGACGAGAGGGAGGCCTTCTATAAGCTGGGCTACGCCCACGCCTACTACCGCTTCTTCCAGATGGACGTCATGAGGAGGGTGGCGGAGGGCCGGCTGTCGGAGCTGGTGGGAGGGGCGGCTCTTGACACCGATATCTATTTCAGAACGAGGGGGTTGTACATATCTGCTGAGAAGACGTGGGAGTACATTAAGCGGAACTACCCTCAATACGCCGCGCTTGTGGAGGAGTACGTCAGGGGGGTTAACGACTACCTAGCCGCGAATCCTCCGATTGTCGAGTACTTAATCCTGGGGAAGAGGCCCGAGCCGTGGAGGCCTGTTGATACCTTCGCAGTGAATAAGCTCGTTGCGTGGTCTCTAAGCGGCGGCGAGGACGATCTACAGCTTAAAGTTCTGGTCGACGCCTTGGGGCCCCAGTTTTTGGATATAGCCCTCGCCAGGGAGTTGAACACGCCTATTCTGCCTCGCAAGGCGACGTTTTCCCCGGCTATTGAGCTGGGTAGCAACAATTGGATCATCTCGCCTAACTTAACCGCCACGGGCAGGCCGATATTGGCTAACGACCCCCACCTCTCGCTCACCGCCCCGCCTACATGGATTTTTCAACGGGTCGAGACGCCTGACTACACGGTGATGGGAGTCGCCTTCCCCGGAACGCCGGTTGTGGTGATTGGGACTAATGGCTACGTGGCGTGGGGCTTCACCAACACAGGAGTCGACGTGATTGACTACTACTACTACGTGTGGAACGGCACCAAGTACCTCTACAAGGGCGCGTGGATCGAGGCCGACAAACGTGTGGAGAGGTTCAGGATATGCGACCTCGACAATAAATGTGTCGAGAAGACTGTCGAGGTTCTGGAGACTGTGCACGGCCCCGTGATTGAGTTTAGGGGGCAGAGGTACGCCATGCGCTGGCTTGGCAACAACGTGACTCTCGAGGCCCTTGCGCTTTACTACATGGATAGGGCTAGGAACCTCACCGAGTTTCTAAACGGGCTTAGGTACTTCGTAACGCCTAGCCAAAACACCGTATATGCAGATAGATACGGCGTGGTTGCGTACTTCGCCAGCGGCTACTACCCCATTAGAGAAGGCGGCTACCTGCCCTTCAACGGGTCGAGGGGCGAGGGGGAGTGGACGAGGTATGTCTGACTCCCCTCGGTCCTCAACTACATAAACCCGCCCTACCTAGCCACTGCAAATAACAAGGTGGCAGACGCCAATATCTACCTACAGTGGAGGTGGGCAGACCGCTATAGACACGACAGGATTATGGAGCTCATCGCCCAGAAGCTGGCCCGCGGCAAGATTACTGTGGAGGACGTGATGGACATCCAGCGGGATGTTGTGGATATCTCGTGTAGAGATGTGAAGCAGTTGCTTGAGCTCTACGGAGGGGATAGCGGGAGGAGGCTTCTGGACGAGTTGAGTAGGTGGAGTTGCGAGATGTCTCCAGGTTCCACAACGGCGTCTAGATACGCCGCGTTTCTATACAACCTGCAGAAACTTGCGTGGGAGAGGTTTAACATATCCACCACCTTTGTGCCTTTTGAGGTGACCATGGCCTCCATCAAGAAGGGGCTTATTGACAGGTCGGTTGTGGAGAAGGCGGCGGAGGAGGCGTTGAAGGTAAATACCCCCTGGGGCTCGGTGCACAAGTACGCCATCTCCCATCTGCTGGGCTCTGCCTTTCCGGGGCTTAACTACAAGAGGGTGGAGGCGCCTGGCGACTGGTTCACGGTAAACGTGGCGCCTGGGTTCAACGTGGCTCACGGCCCAAGCGTTAGGTTTATAGTGGCTTTTGGCTCTGGGGTGTATATGATGTTGCCGGGGGGTCCGGACGGAGATCCCCTAAGCCCGCTTTACGACGCGATGTACATGCCGTGGGTTAGGGGGGAGTATGTCAAGGTGGGTTAGGTACATAGGTCTCCTAATTCCGTTGCTCGGCGCGGCGTCGCCTTGGCATGTGTTAAACGCGGCGTTGTTGCCCTTCATAGGGGGCGTTGTTTACGGCTACTTCACAGAGAGGCGCCGCGGGGTTGTTCTAGCGCCGCTGGCCGCCCTCATCCCAATAGGTCTCGTGCTGGTCTACTACGCTGCTGTGGACGTGGCTAGGCTAACACGCTTCTTTTCAATATTCCCGCTCTTCGTTGGTTTGTGGGCCGTGTTTTGGCTATTGTTTTTCACGGTTGGGGCAGTGGCTGGGCACTTACTACGGCCTAGGAATAGATAAAAATACGCGAAAAGCAGAAATTATGAACACTAAACTTTTGGCAGTAATAGCGGCAGTGGTGGTGTTGGCGGTAGTCGGGGCCTTGGTTGCGTTTCAAGCTCCGCCGCCCCCGCAACAAACCTCCCCCGCGCCTACACAAACAACAACCCCCACTACCACGACTAAGCAAGCGCCCAAGGGCGCTATATATGTTATATACGATATAGGCGGAAGGGGGGACCTCTCTTTTAACGACATGGCCTACCTCGGGGCGTCCAGAGCCGCCGAGACTTTTGGGCTTGGCTTGAAGGAGGTGCAGAGCAGAACTCAGGACGACTACGTGCCTAATCTACGCGCAGCCGCCAAATCCGGCGACGCCACTATAATCGTCGCCGTGGGCTTCTTGATGACTGACGCGGTGAAGTCGGTGTCCAATGAGTTCCCCGACGCCAAATTTGCAATAATCGACGGCTACATACCGGACAGGCCCAACGTCATGTCTGTCTTGTACAGAGAAAACGAGGGCTCCGCCCTAGTGGGGGCCTTGGCAGCCCTCACGGCTTACCACTACAACTGTAGCAAGGTGGGTATTGTGCTGGGTATGGAGATACCGGTCCTCTGGAAGTTTGAAATCGGCTACGCCTACGGCGTTAGGTGGGCGGAGCGCTACATTAAGCAGAAGTTTGGAAAAGACGCCAAGTTCGACATCCTCTACATATACACCGGCTCCTTCAACGACCCAGCTAAGGGCAAGCAGGCCGCCGAGGTGATGCTGGCCCAAGGCGTCTGCGTGATTTACCAAGCCGCCGGCGCCACGGGGCTAGGCGTCTTTGAGGCGGTGGCCGAGGCTGGCAAGAGGGCTGGGAGGTCGATGGGGCCGCCGTTCGCCATCGGCGTCGACGCGGATCAGGACTACCTGAAGCCCGGCTTTATACTGGCGTCGATGATGAAGCGCGTCGACGTGGGCGTCTACACAGCGGCGAAGATGGCCGTCGAGGGTAAGTTCAAAGGCGGCGTGTTGGAGCTGGGGCTTAAGGAGGGCGGCATCTCGGTGAGCACGCTCGACGACCTTAACCAGTTTATACAGATAGGCGTGAGGGCCGGGGCCGTCAAGCAGGCGGACGCCGATAAGATCATCGCCGCCGTGAAGGAGATGAGGTCTAAGATACCCACGTGGGTTTGGGAGGCTGTGGATCAGCTAAAGCAAGACATCATTAACGGCAAGGTCGCCGTGCCGCTTCCCACGACGCAGGACCAGGTGGCTCAGCTCAGGAAGGAGCTCGGCCTAGGCGCCGTCAGCTGATGAAGGCCTCTCTAAGGGAAATACACAAAGTTTTTTCAGACGGCACCCACGCCCTTCGTGGGGTTTCTCTCGATATTTCGCCTGGCGAGGTGCTGGCCCTCCTGGGCGAGAACGGCGCGGGGAAGACCACTCTTATGAAGATACTGGCCGGCGTCTACCGCCCCACCTCGGGGGAGATATACATAGAGGGGAGGAGGGTGAGGTTTAGAAACGCCAGGGATGCGCAGAGGGCTGGTATCGCCATGGTGCACCAGCATCTCTCCCTAATACCGGGCCTCACCGCTATTGAAAACATAGCGCTCGCCGAGGGCGCCGGTCTGAGGCCCATATCTGCAGAGGTTAGGCAGAGGGCTGTGAAGATTGCGGAGGAGCTGGGTTTCGACGTCGAGTGGGACAGGGATGTGGAGGAGCTGCCTCTGGGGGTTAGGCAGAGGGTTGAGATAGTGAAGGCCCTGTACTGGGGGGCCGACTTGTTGATACTCGACGAGCCCACCACCGTGCTGTCGCCTCCAGAGGTGAAGTCGCTCTTCCAGGTGGTGAAGAGGCTTAGGGAGCGGGGCAAGTCTGTGGTCTATATCACCCACAAAATCCCGGAGGTGCTTGAAATTGCGGATAGGGTGGTGGTGTTGAGGAGGGGGGTTAAGGTGGCGGAGTTTACGCCGCCCTACGACCCGAAGAGGCTTGTGGAGGCTATAGTGGGCGAGTTGAGGGTGGAGGCCGTCAGCCGCGTCGGGCGGCCGGGGGAGAGGCCTGTTCTAGAGGTCGCGGATCTGTGGGTGTACGAGGGCGGCAGGGCTGTGGTTCAGGGGGTGAACCTAGTGGTTAGGGAGAGGGAGATTCTGGCCGTGGTGGGGGTGGAGGGCAACGGGCAGGAGCATTTGGTGGAGGCTATCGTGGGCGTGAGGAGGCACAAGGGCGTTGTGAAGATCCACGGCGGGTACGCCTACATACCCGACGACAGACAGAGGAAGGCCATGCTTCTCGAAAGGCCGCTGGTGGAGAACGCCGTGTTGGGGAGGGAGGGGGAGTTCGCGCGGCGCGGCTTAATCTCGTGGAGCGCGGCCAGCCGCTTCACCGCTAAGCTAATTGAGGAGTTTGGAATCGTGGCGCCGGGCCCGTGGGCGGTGGCGAGGCACCTCTCAGGTGGCAACCAGCAGAAGCTGGTGGTGGGTAGGGAGCTGAGCAGGGGGGCTAGGCTCATCATAGCGCACCAACCCACGAGGGGGCTCGACGTCGCGACCACCGAGTATGTCCAGCAGTTGTTAATCAAGGCGAGGAACGGGGGCGCCGGCGTCCTCCTCGTGACGAGCGACCTAGACGAGGCGTATAAGCTAGCCGACACCATAGCCGTGATGTATAGAGGCAAGGTGGTGGCAGTGGGGCCTGTGGATGAGATGACTGTCGACGTGGTGGGCCGGAAGATGGCTGGGCTATGAAGATCCAGACGCTTTCCGTCCTCAACATAATCGCCGCGTTGGCCCTGGCGTTTGTGATAGGCGCCGTGCTTATGTTGGCCTCGGGCTACGACCCGGCCTCCTCCTACTACTCCATGCTCGTCACCCCCCTCTCGGACAGGGTCTACCTCCTCTCGGCTCTTGCGTTCTCGGCGCCCATAGTCCTCACCGGGCTGACCTTCGCCCTTGGGCTCAAGGCGGGGCTCTTCAACATAGGGGCCGAGGGGCAGGTCTACATGGGCGCCCTGGGGGCGGTGATCGCCGCTTACTTCGCGAGGAGCTTGGCGGCTCTGCCGCTCGCCTTCGCCATTGGCCTAGCCCTCGCCGTGTTGTGGTCGGCCGTGCCCGCCGTGTTGAAGATGTGGCGCGGCGTCAACGAGGTGGTGAGCACGATAATGATGAACTGGGTCGCCTACTGGACCGTCATCATGGCGGTCTCGACAGCGTTCGCCAACCCCCTCCAGCCCGAGGAGTCTGTAAAGACGCCGGAGGCCGCGAGGCTCACCCCCTTGATTCCGGGCACCGACTTCACAGTGGCGGTGCCTGTGGCGTATATAGTGGCCTCGCTGATGTACATATTTCTGAAGTACAGCGTGTGGGGGTACAGGATATCTGTCAGCGGGTTGAATCCAACCGCCGCGAGGTCGTACGGCATAAAGCCAGAGCGGGCTGTGCTCGCCGCCTTCGCCCTGGGGGCGCTGACAGCCGGCCTAGCCGGCGTGTTGCAGGTGGTGGCGAGGCCGCCGTCCTACAGCTTAATGAGAAACCTCGCCAATGTATACGGCATAGGCTTCGACGGCATCACCGCAGCGATGCTGGGCAGGGGGCACCCCCTCGGCGTGGTGCTGGCCTCGATATTCCTCGGCGTTATGCAGGAGGGGGCGCGACACATGCAGATTGAGGCGGGGACGCCTTTCGAGTTTGTGAGGGTGGTGCAGGGCCTCATCATACTGCTCCTCGCAGTGCAGGTTTTGAGGAGGCCGTGATCGACCTAATACTAATGCAGGCCCTCCTAGCCGCCGTGCCGATTCTCCTGGCGTCGCTGGGGGAGATCTTGATGGAGAGGAGCGGCGTCGTCAACATCGGGCTGGAGGGGCTCATGTTGCTAGGCGCCTTCTCAGGTCCGCTCTTCGTAGACTACCTACACTACAGACTTGGGGTACAGTTGCCAGATCCCCTCTGGCCGCTTGCGGCTTTCCTAGCCGCCGCGCTAGTCGGCATGGCGGTGGGCCTCGTACACGGCTACATATCCACCTACCTGGCCGGCGATCAGATAATCAGCGGGGTGGCCATAAACCTCTTCGCCGCAGGCGCCGTGGCTTACGGAATACAGGCCTACTGGGGCGTGGCCGGGTATAAACAGGTGCCTGACTGGGCGAAGGCCGACCCCCTGGCGCTCGCCGCCTTCGCCCTGGTCCTCGCTGGCTTTATGTGGTATGTGCTGTTCAGGTCTAGGCTGGGGGTCGTCATCAGGGCATGCGGCGAGGATCCAGAGTCGGCGTTTAACATAGGCGTAGACGTCAACAGGGTAAGGCTCCTAGCCACCGTCGTAGGCTCCTCCCTCGCGGCGCTCGCGGGGGCGTATCTCAGCATTGCCTACCTCTCTGTAGTCACCAAGGAGATATCCGCCGGCAGGGGCTTCATCGCGCTGGCCAACGTTGTTTTCGCCAACTGGAACCCAGCCCTCGCGGTGGCGGGCGCCTACATATTTGGCTTCTTTGACGCCCTCTCTTACTGGCTACAGACGGCGGGGGTCGCCAGGTACGAAATAACGAGGATGATACCATACATAGCCACCCTCCTCATAGTAGCCGGCGTAATTGGCCGCGCCAGGCCGCCGAGGGCGGTGGGGAAGCCGTTTAGGAGAGAATAATTATAAAGTGGAGAGTTGGTATATCCATGGAGGAGTTCAAAAAGGCAATGGAGGAGATTTCTAAATCTCTACAGAAAATGGTGGAGGAGCTCAAGGAGAAGAGGGACTACAGACTGGTGGAGGAGGGGGACGAGGTGAGAATTGAAATCGACATGCCGGGGCTGGAGCCCAGCGACATATCGCTCTCAGTGACTAAAGACGGCACAGCTCTGAGGGCGGAGGGCGCTAGGGGGGATAGGAAATACTCTAGGCACATCCGCCTTCCCGTGAAGATAGATCCCAGCTCAATCTCGGCGCTGTATAGAAACGGCGTCTTGACCATCACAGCCAGGAAGGTGAAAGAGGAGGAGATCAGGATACCAGTAAGGGGCTGATTTTTGCCTACCCCCCAAGGAGTTTGTAAAGCGCTACTGCCAACTGCCCAGCGGAGCCGATGTCCTTCTCGACGGCGTGGCTTAAGACGGCGTTGGGCGGTAGCTCCCGGGGGGAGAAGACGAGGTCTGAGCCGTGTACCAGTAGCATCACCCTGCCGTCTGCCCTTTCGACCGGCTTGGTATCTCTGTCCGGCCTACCCAGGGCGTAGATGACGTCAGGCCTCAGCACCTCCACCGCGTCTTTTACGTCGTTGAAAACCAGGACCTCGCCCCCCATCTTAAACGCCAGCTTGAAGAGGTCCCCGATCTGCTGAGCCGCCGCGCCGAAGACTTTAATAAGCGCGAACCGCCTAACTCCGAAGCCGTATGTGATCTTCGCAAGCTCCAGCATCTTGGGGACGGAGCTTATGTTGTAAACCGCGACAACCAGCTCCATGGCGGCTACGATGAGCCCAATTTATAAATTAACCCTGGCCGCCACGCAGTTGCCTCCCTCACACTCCACGAAGAAGGGCGTCTTCACCAGCACGAGGAGGCCCTTTCTAAACTCCTCAAGAGGCTCCGACAGCACAACCGTCTTTCCGCACAGCTGGATCTCCCGCCCCTCGATCCTAAACGTAAACACATCTGCGCAGGGCTCCAGCTCCATATCTATAATAGCCACGTCACGGACGCGCACTACCTTGACTATCATACTCGGCAAGGATCCTCACCGCCTCGTTGGCCACCCTAATGGCGTCCTCCACGCCTACCTCGGGGGCGAACTCGTCTGTCTCGCGGTTGGCAATCGCCGCGTAGACGCCCCCCGCCCTGGCGCCGTAGATCGACGAGAGGGTAAAGATGGTGGCGGACTCCATCTCAAATGAAACCACCCCGAGGCTCCTCAAAGTGTCTATCAGCCCCCGGGCCCACGGCGGGAGGAACCCCCCGTGGCCCGGCCTCTCCTGGCCTACGTAGAACGAGTCAGTGGAGGCTACTATGCCGACGTGGTACCTAACCCCCAGCGCCTCCGCGGCGGCGACAAGGGCGGACACCACCCTCCAGTGGGCCACCGCCGGGTACTCCGGCGGGGCGTACCACCTAGAGGCTCCGTCCCACCTCACCGCCGCCACGCCTATTACAAGGTCGCCCAGCTTCACCTCCCGCCTCAGCGCCCCCGTGGTCCCCACTCTAATAAAGGTGTCCGCCCCGGCCTGGAGGAGCTCCTCAACGGCGATGGCTGTGGAGCCCGAGCCGATGCCCGTAGACGTCGCCGCTATCTGGACGCCCTTGTACCTGCCGACCCACGTGACGAACTCTCTGTTCCTAGCCACCTCTCTAGCCTCCTCCCAGTGCCGCGCTATCAGCGGCACCCGCCCGGGGTCGCCGGGTAGCAACACGTAGCGCGGAACCTCCCCCGGCGCGACTAAGATGTGATACGCCTTGCCGCCGACCACCGGCCTCTGGGCCATGACAGTGGCTCAACCCGGTGTTTTAATACGTAGCGCCCTAACCAGGTTGATAAAAGACAAGACGCTTGACAACGCGTTTAATATCGTGAATACCGCGTCGCCCAGCACCGCGGCGTATATAGTAAGGGCCACGCTGCCGGAGAAGTACAACAAAGTTAAGTCAAGCGGCGGAGGCGGCCCCCTTCTCGCTATGTTCACAGCCCAGGCGGCGGCTATCAGCAACAGGCCTATGAGGCCGAGGACTTGGATCATACAGCGGCGGCGCCTCCGCGGTAGATAGAAACTTTGTAGTAGGGGTGGCCCCAGGCGGTCAGCATCT
The DNA here is from genome assembly GCF_049971835.1 of Pyrobaculum sp. Taxonomy (NCBI): domain Archaea; kingdom Thermoproteati; phylum Thermoproteota; class Thermoprotei; order Thermoproteales; family Thermoproteaceae; genus Pyrobaculum; species Pyrobaculum sp. The sequence goes on along the minus strand of NZ_JBMFKV010000008.1, from coordinate 10,355 downwards.
TCTCCACCGCATCCCCCTCCCGGGGCAGAATCAACACAACGCCGCCGCGGCCCGCGCCGCTTATCTTACCTCCGTAGATAAACGGCCTCAACCTCTCGAGAAGGGTCACCACCCTGCCGTCGATGACACCCAAGGCGCCTAGTAGCCAGTTATCTATCTCCATGAGCTCGCCGACGCATCCCAAGTCCCCCCTCGCCAGACACCCCTCCGCCTCTTCAACAACGCTTCCAATGGCGTCAATCACTGAAAATGCAGAGCGCCGCCGCTCCAACAACGACTTAACATCTCTGACGATCTCCCCCGTGGTGCCGAAGCGGGGGAGTATCACCATGTAGAACGGGGGGAGGTCCACGTTTAGCCTCTCGACGCGGAAGGGGTTGGCCCATATCTTCAGAACCCCGCCGAGGGAGACCGTGGCCGTATCCATGGGGGAGGCTATTCCCTGGACCTCGAGCTCCACTCTGTGTCCCAGCTTCGCCAGCTCCTCGGCGCTCACCTCGACGCCGGCGCAGTGGGAATACGCCTTCAGCAACCCGACAGACACCGCAGCCGACGTGGCCGCCCCCACGCTGGGCGGCAGATCGCTCCTTATCGAAAACTTAGCGGCTAGCCTCCCCCACCTCTCCTCTGCAATTCTAAGAGCTGTTTTGACGTATGAGAGGAACTTCTCCACCCCCACAGCCTCCGCACGCCCCTCTCCAGGTCTGTACCTCAACACGGCGGGCGGCCCCAGCGTCTCCACCACGAGCTCGCCCCCTATCTGGCACTCGATGTAGACTCCTTTGTCTATGGTGGCTGATATGGCTGGCTTGCCGTAGACCACCGCGTGTTCTCCAAAAAGCTTTACAACACCCGGGGCAAAAATCCTAACAGACACAGGACGAAGTAGCTGAGTGGTTTAAAAAAGCGACGCCAGCGACCCGGCTATTTCCTCTTCACTGGGACCCTCCCTCTTCTCCTCCACAGCCTCCTCCTTGGGGGCCTCCGTCGGCTGCGCGGCCTGCGGCTGGGCGGTTGGCTGAGGCGCCGCCACGGAGATCCCCAGCTCCGGGGCCCTGCCGGCGACGGCCGCGGCTAAGGCGTTAGCCTCGGCCACAGCCCTGCTGAGCAACATGGGCAACGTCTCTCTAGTCACAACACCCAGCCTCGCCGCCAGCGCCACCGCCCTCATGTGGGCGGCCGGCAGCACCACTTGCAACACCTCCCTCGTCGGGTACACCACGTTAAGCGCGAGGTTCCTCGCGTAGATCGCCGCGGTCTTGAAGAGCTCCCTGTATTTAGCCACGTCTATAACCAGCTCGGAGATGTCCACGTACCTCTGCCCCCTCCAGATCACCCCCAGAAGCCTCAGCTGTTCAAAAATAGGCTCGATGCCCACTACTCTCAACACCTCCGCCATCTCCGGCGTTATCTCCTGGCCAGCCTTGGCCACCACGGTGTCCTTAGCTATCCAGATCTTGCCCTCCTGCACCCTTGTGGGGATCTTCAGCTTACCGAATTTCGAAATAATGGGGCCGGGGGAGGCGTTGGTAGGCCCAGCCGGCACCACGATGTCAAAGGGAGCTTTGTCTCCCGGTTGCGCCGCCCTCCTCACGCTGTTCTCAGCCACAATCTTAATTACCTCCGCAGGGTTAGCCTCGGTAAAGAAGAACCCCACCTCGCCTCTCACCCTCTCCGCCACCTCCGCAGGCACGCCGCCGAAGACCTTGGCAAACGCTATCTTGAACAGGGTAGGCTTAATTATCTTCACAGCGCCGTAGGGCCTCAGCCTGTACCTATACTCATTCAAAACCCTCGACGAGAGACCGTGGAGATCAAAGAGGAACACGTACGGGTATTTTCTCAACAGCTCAACAGCCTCGTTTACGATCCTAACCTTACTCTGCGGGTAGGGCCTCGACCTGGCGTACGCCCTCTTGCTTATAGCAAGCATCAAGTCGTGGAGTTTGTGAGTTATTTAAATTTGAGTGGAGGAGGAGTCCCTACTTGACTAAAGCCTCGGCGGCTCTTATCTTGACAGGCGGCCCCATCGTCTTTTTGATATATATGTCGTCTAGGTACTGCCTCAGGGGGAACCTCCTATTCACTTCCTCAAGCACCGCCAGGGCGTTGTCTAGAATCTCCTTGGGGTCCTGGGCCTCTGACCCTATCCTCACCTTGATAACAGGCTCGTTTCTAAGCCTCACCCTAACTGCCCGCTTCAGCCTCTCCACAACGGCCTTGACCTCTACATTCGGCGGCACCACCTCCGGCATCTTGCCGCGGGGGCCGAAGATGGGGCCTACCACTCTGCCGAGAAGCGGCATTAAGTCGGGCGGCGCTATGAAGAAGTCGTACTGCTTCGCCAGCTTTCTAATAGCTCTCTTGTTTCCAGAGAGGCCCTCCACCTGGTCCCTGGTGATGACGGCGTCGACACCTGCGTTTCGGGCATTTACCTCAAATGCGCCGTGGGCAAACGCTGCGATTTTATTAGGCTTAGGCGGGTGGGGAAGCTCGACGAGTAAATTAATACGGTTCTCAGGCTTGTTTAAATCAACCCCCCTCAAGACGACTATAAGCTCCACGCTCTGTTTAAAACGCCTCCGTCTGCCCCTCTTCAACGCCTCGGCGATCTTAGCCAGGAGAGCCTCCTTGTTTATTACGGCGCTCATTGCCGCCACTGTTTCTCAAACTTATTTAAAATTTCGTCGTACTTACCCCCCTCCACGTCCTTCATCACCTCGTCGGCCCGCTTCCCGTCCACGCTTACGCCCATGGCCTTGCAGGTGCTGAGCAACTGCTTTACCGCCGACTTCAAAGACTTGGACTTAAGCTCGTCTTTCTTCAACAGCGCTATCTCTACCAGCTGCTCAAACGATATGTTGCCAATAACCTCGTTCCTTGGGTCGTGGGCCCCGGTGTCCTTCCCAAAAAGCTTAAGAAACAAGTCGCCTATGGGGGGCAGGCTGACCTTAACCTCGTACCTAGCGGGCGAGGAAACCTCCACCTCCACCTTCTGCACTGGGTACTTCCCCACCTTTTTCAACTCCTCCTGCACTCTCTGCACGACGGCGTTGGGGTCGAGCCCCGCCTGCTTAAGGGCGTCTTGAAACTGGGGGTTGACGGCTACCTTTCCGCCCTGCAGAGGCACGGCTATGACGCGCTTAGACATCGCCCCAGTAAAGGGCTTGATATAAAAGTTTTACCGCTCCACCTACTGACCCTTCTTCACTAGCTTAACCTCGGTGATCTTCAGGTCAAGGGGCATTGGGAAGGCGCTGTCTAGAAGCTCCACGCGGACAATGCCCTTCTCCTTATCTATAAATGTGACCCTCCCCCTGCTTCCCTTCAACACGTCGGCAGTTATCTCCACCTCGTCGTTGACATCTATCTCCACAGCCGGCTTGGCAGGCTTCAAGATCTTCATGACCTCATCCACGTTGGTGACCCCCCTCATCACGCCCTTGACGTGCTTCACGCCGTACACCGCGCGGTTGACTGCTGGGAGGGACTCTCCCTCCATGAACAAGACCCCGAAGGACTCCGGAGGCACCACAATTGAGTAGATGGGGATCTTAGCTGACTCTGCGCGCATCCTCAACACAATTACAACGTTGTACTCTTGCCGCGACACAACGCTTATTGTATACACCGGGCACCTCTCCTGTGCCATATCACCTCAGCTTAGCCATTAGGTAGAGCAAAGCCGCCAAAATGACGCCTATAGATGTCAACGCCGCTATTGTTTCCTTCACGGGATCGCCCAGGGTGGGGATCGTCGACCTCGCCACGGCGCTTTTGAGATACACCCCAGCTATGTGGAATACTATCTGGAACGCCCCGGCTATAAACGCCAGGAGTATTAAAAACCTGGCAGTGAGCTTAAACTCGTCGTCGTCAGGCTTGCTGGCTGTGGACACCACCCACTTGATGTCGCGCCAGAGGTTCTCCAGCTTTTCCTGTAGCGACGCCACGCATCAATTCTAAAGCCTCTATAAAAGTTTTAGGCCACCAGCTGCCCAATGTAATCCTGCTTAGAGAAGGGGACTAGATCCCGGTAGGTCTGGCCAACCCCCAGGAAGTAGACTGGGCGTTTCAAAGTGTAGAGAAACGTCAATATTGAGCCTCCCTTGGGGTAGGCGTCCACCTTCGTGGCTATCATGCCATCTATCTTTACATATTTAGAGTAGTACCTGGCGATTTCAAGCGCCTCGTTTCCCAACTGCGCGTCGAAGACGAAGACAGAGTAGTGCGGCTCGGCGACCCGCTGGATTTTGCTCAACTCCTGCATGAGGTTGGCGTCGGTGTGCATACGCCCCGCCGTGTCTATAAGCACGAAGTGAACCCCCCTAGACCTGGCGTGCTGAACCGCGTCGAAGGCGACTGAGGCGGGGTCCGCGCCGTAGGGCCCCCCGACGACCCTAAACCCCACGCGCCTGCCGTGTTCCTCCAACTGCTCCCTCGCCCCGGCTCTGAAGGTGTCGGCAGCCGCCGCCACGACTTTGTAGCCCATTTCCTGAAGTTTGAAGGCGAGCTTCGCCAAGGTGGTGGTCTTCCCATAGCCGTTTGGGCCGAGGAACATCACCACCACAGGCCTCGCGCCCTCCATCACCCTCCTGGCGTCTTGGTAGAAGTCCACGTCTGGGACGTCGCTCAACACGCCGAGGAGGGCGTCGAAGACCGCCTTCTTCACCACCTTGTCCCTGTCGCCGAATCTCGGCACCTTCACCCCCACAAGCCTCTTCTTAAGCTCCTCCGACACCGCGTCTGCCACCTCCACCGCCACGTCGCTCTCCACCAGGTCGATGTACAAGTCGTCGACGAGCCTCTCCACTTCCTTCGCGTCAAGGGCGTCCTCTTTGACTGCGCTTAATACAGACTCGACGAATTTAGCAAAAGTCTTCTTAAGCTTGTCAAACATTACCTAATCCCGAGGCTCTCCAGCGCCTGCCTAAGCTGGGCCGCCCTCGCCGCGAGCCTCTCGATATTCTCTTCAAGAGACGCCTTCAGCCTGGAATACTCCTCAATCCTCTCGTTGAGAATCCTCTCGGCGTTGTCCAAATCGAGAAAGGCGTGGTACCTCGCGCCGAGGGGGATCAACACCTCCTTAACCTCGAAGACGCCCCTGGCGAACAGCCCGGCGCCGATGTGCACAAGCCTCTCCCCATCCCCGCTCTTCAAAAGCCTCACCCCGTCTAGAGCCGTGGTGAGCTCCTCAAGAAGCTCCACCACAGTCGAGTGCTGCGCCTGGAGGCTGGCGAGGAGCTCCCCCACCACCTGGTACTCCTCCAGAAGCCTCTGGACATCCTGCCGAGACATGTTTAGTACCTAATTACCTTGTCAATATTCATCAAAATCTTGACGTCCTCAGACCGCGCCTCCTCGGGAGGTATGACAGACACCTCCTTGATCCTAATCTGCGTCCTTGACAATTTGTGCCTGCTACCTATCAGGGAGTAGGCCTTCTCCACGGCGTCGTACGGCTTCTCGCCGACAACCTCGAGTCTGAATTTCATACCGGTGGTGGTCTCGCCAACGACTCTGTAAATCTTGGGCATAGCGGCGAGTCTATAGGCAACTTAAAAAGTTTAGCCCAGCACCTGCTGTAGCCTCATCAACTCGGGGCCGGCGGTCTCGTCCCCCACCAAGGCCCCCCTGTCGTTCACCACTACGCCGCCGCGGAGGAAGCTCCTCCCCTTGTTCACAGTGCCCACGTCTACCCTCGCCTTGAAGTACTCAGAAAGCTTCTTCAAGTCGTCGTCTGTGGCCTCGGGAGCCACCAACACGCCGCGGGAGTTCAAAACAGCCAGCGCCCCCACCAGGGGGTTCCCCGCAATTGTGTCCACCACAACCTCCACGCCCAGCACGTCGGCCACCGCCCTCCGCGCGCCGGGCTCTAGAAGAGGCGACACAAGCGCCACCCTATTCCCCGCGAGCACTAGGTTGGAGATGGCCGTGTACTTAGTGTTTACGATCTCCACATTTAGGCCCAGGGACTTGAAGAGCTTAACCTCCTCCTCCAGCACTAGAGGGGGCAGGAGCACCCCGTTGTCGTTCAGCACCGTGAAGATCCCAAGAAGGGGAGACCTAGCCACGGTAAACCTAGCCACGGAGGTGCCGAGGGTGTTGCGGACCACGTCGTCTATCTTCTCCGGGGCGTCCGGCGGGATTATGGTGACGGAGTTGTTTGTAGTTATGAACACCCCCACGGAGGAGGTTCCAAAAATTCTAAGGGGAGCTACGTCGAAGGTCATTCCTTAAGCTCAACCTTCACAGTCCCGTCGCTGTACTTCTCCACCACGACGCGGACTCTCCTCGGCGGCTTCTCAATACTACGCGACCAGAGCGCGGCGTTGAGCAACTGGCCGATCTTCACCGCCCGCGGCTCCACCTTCAAGTGCCTAGCCACGAACCTCCTTATTAAACCCACGGCGTACTTCGCCCTCTTGCTCCTAGACACCTCATAAGCCCTCCGCAAGTTGATTACATACTCCCGCGAGACCTCTACCTTCTTCTCCTCAGACACGGAACGCGGAAAAAACATAGTTATTAAATTTAGCCCCAGTACAGCTCCGGCTTCTTAGACTTAGCCTTACGGACCTCCTCATCCATCTTAGGAGGGCGCAACTTATACACAAGCAAATCTCGCCCCTTCTTATTATACTTTTCTTCGTAACTTTTTCAAGCAAAGTAAAGAAGATAAACCCACTGCCCAAGATACAATGTGATCGACCCGGAGAAGCTACACCAGCTGGTCCTTAGGTTCGCGGTGAGGGAGGAGGGGGGCGTGGTGTATAGGCGCTATAGGCGCTTCCGCGGAGATAGGTGGTACGGAGGCATCGCCACGGCAGACGTGGTGGGGTGCAACTTGAGGTGCGGGATGTGCTGGGCCTGGCGCAACACCTCATACGTCCTCGCGGCGGGGGATTGGATGGCCCCCTGGGACGTGGCCAGGCGGCTGGATAAAATCGCCAGAGACAGAGGCTACCGGCAGGTTAGGATATCCGGCGGGGAGCCCCTAATAGCGCCCAGACACCTCCTCGCCGCCGTCGACCACCTACCCCACTACGTCTTCGTCGTGGAGACAAACGGCACCTTGATAGACAGGCCGCTCGCCAGGGAGCTAGCCGCGAGGCCCAACGCCGTGGTGCGGGTCTCCATAAAGGGGGCCACGCCGCGGGAATTTGCAAAAATTACAGCCTCACCAGAGTCCTACTTCTACAAACAGCTGGACGCCCTCCGCCACCTCGTGGAGAGCGGGATGGAGCCGTGCCGCGACGTGTACCCAGCCGCCATGCTGGGCTTCTCCACAGAAGAATCCGCAAAAGAGCTGGAGAGAGCCCTGGCGGACATAGACCCCAGACTGCCGAGCTGCCTAGACGTGGAGTACGTCATCTTGTACCCCCACGTGGTGAAGCTAATGGCCGCCCGGGGGCTCACCCCCACCAGAGCCGTGACGCCCAGCGGAGTCCCCGCCTTCATGATATGAACTGCCTCCAGCTCACCCTCTACCCAAGCCTAACCCTAACCCTCCTAGACGAGAACTATGTGAAGAAGTTCGGCGTGAAGAAGGGGACGCGGGCGTGGGAGGACCTGTATATATCCGGCCGGTGGTACAGCCCGTGGAGGTATATAAACGAGGCCGACGGCCCCCTCCGCGACGTGGCCCACCGGCTGGCCGAGAAATACGGCGACTGCGTCGGCATATCCATATCGCCAGGCGACGAAGATTTGATATTCGTCGCCGCCTTCCTCACCCAGAACACGAACTACCACACCAACGTCCTCAGGTGGACAAGACAGCTCTTCACAGCCACCGAGGACGTCGGAGAGATGGCCGAGATAGCCCCCACCGTGGCGAGGAGCTACCAGCTCCAGAGGCTACCCGCCGCCATACGGGACTACCTCGCCTCGGGGAGGCCCAGGGATAGGAGGGAGTTGCTGAGGATAAGGGGGGTGGGGCCGAAGGTGGCCGACCTGTACCTACTCTTCACCGGCGACACCACCTCAGCCCCCGTGGACAAGCACTACATGAGAATCGCGCCGAGGCTCGGCCTAGCCGGCGCCACGCCCAGCCCCGCACACTGTAGGAGATACACATGCGGGGAGTGCCCCATCGCCCACAGGTGCCTCAGAGGGCTCTCCCAGACGAAGCTGGGCAGGCTCGCCGGCTGGGTCCAAACACTGGCCTATCTGGCGGACAAGGGGGCGCTACCGGCGGTTTAATTTATAAACAGTCAAGAAGCCCACGGTGTATGGGGTGGAGGAGGAGTTTGTAGTAACGCCCTGGGAGGTCAGGGGCAGAGTCGACTACGACAAGCTTCTTAAACACTTCGGCGCCAAGCCCCTCACAAGCGGCGAGGTGGCCCTGCTGGAGAAGTACGCCGGGGAGGTGCACCCCCTAATCAGGCGGGGCTTCTTCTACGCCCACAGAGACTTCGACTTCATACTAAAGTGGCACGGCGAGGGGAGGCCGTGGGCGCTCTACACCGGGCGGGGCCCCAGCGGCCCGGTGCACATAGGCCACATGGTGCCGTGGATACTGCTAAAGTGGTTCTCAGACAGATTCAACCTAGAGGTGTACTTCCAGATGACAGACGACGAGAAGTTCTACGACGACCCCGAGATGAAGCTAGAAGAGGCCACCAACTGGGCATACGAAAACGCCCTCGACGTAATAGCGCTGGGCTTCACCCCCGACAAGCTCCACCTAATAATAGACACAAAAGACATAGAGCCGCTCTACCCAATAGCGGTGCGCGTCGCGAAGAAGCTGACGTGGAGCACGGTGAAGGCCACCTTCGGCTTCACAGACTCCACCAACATAGGCCTCATATTCTACCCCTCTCTACAAATCGCCGTGGCCTTCCTCCCCACGGAGCTCAGAAGAGAGGCAACCCCCGTCCTCATACCCTGCGCAATCGACCAAGACCCCTACTTCCGGCTCGCCCGCGACATCGCCGACACCCTCGGCTACCCAAAGCCCACCACCCTCTACTCCAAATTCATCATGGCCCTCACCGGGGAGAGCAAGATGTCAGCCTCCAACCCCGACTCGGCCATATACACCCTAGACGACGAGAAGGCCGTGAAGCGCAAAATCATGAACGCCTACACGGGCGGCCGCCCAACCGCCGAGGAGCAGCGGAAATACGGCGGAAACCCCGACATATGCCCAGTCTTCCACTACCACATGCTATTCGACCCAGACGACTCCTCCGTGGAGAAGATTAGACAAGACTGCAGAAGCGGCGCCCTCCTATGCGGCGAGTGCAAGCTGAAGCTCCACGAGAAGATAGCCAAATTCCTAAAAGAACACAGAGACAGGAGAGAGAAGGCCAGAGGGAAGGTAGACCAATACAGACTAAGCCAGAAAATCAGATAACCCAGCGACGCCAGACAAAACGCGGCGACAGCCGCGGCAAAAAACAGCGCCTAACTAACAATCTTCCCCACCGCGTAGGACCCCCCAACCTTCTCAATCTGGATCTTCACCCTCTGGCCAGGCTCCGCGCCAGGCACAAACACCACAAACCCCTCAACCCTAGCCACGCCATCGCCCCTCCTAGACCTCTCCACAATCTCAACCTCAACAACATCACCCTCCTTAACCGGTTTAGGCCCCGACGGGCCACGCCGCCCACGGGGCGGACCCCTTCTAGTTCCTCGTTCCATCTGTGCCAATGAATATGGGTATATAAACCTTTGCACAGACAGAAAAACGGCGGAGGGCGGCCGGGCACAGATAAAAACAGCTGAAGGCCTTGAAACGTGCTTACTGACTTCGAGGCGCTGAGGGCGTACCTCGAAGCCAGAAACACCGCGGTCTCCAGCATACGCGACGTCGTGGAGACCGCCCAGAAGATAATGAGCGGCGGGGAGCTCTCCAAGAGTGAGAAGAGGACTGCGGATTTGCTGTGGCACCTCGGACTAGTGTTAAAGACGCCGGGGGGCGCGCTGAGGCCCACGGCCCAGCTAAGAGCGGTGGCCCGGGGTAGCCTTGATAGCTACAGCCTAATAGCCAGGAGGCTGGCTAGGTGGACTCCCATGAGGATACTGCTGAGATACCTAGCCGCCAAGGGAGGCGCCGCGGGGCCAGACGACGTTGCGGAGGAGCTCGGAGCCGAAATGAGAGGCGTGACCGGGAAATACCTCCCCGTCTTGAAGCTAGCCAACCCCAGGCTCAAAGCCCCAGTATCCAAGCCCTTCAACCCACACGTCGTAGAGGCTGTGCTCTTCAAACTAGGGGCAGAGGTAGGCCTCCTCACCTACGACCGGGCACACAAGACGGCAAGCTTGACAGAGCTAGCGGAGGAGCACATGGAGCAACAAGGCACGGAGGTCGTGAGAACGGCCCCAGGGAGCCCCATAGTGCT
>NZ_JBMFKV010000007.1:0-23924 GCF_049971835.1 Pyrobaculum sp. | reverse complement strand
CCGGGGCTGTAGCGCCGGCTCCCTCGGGCTGGAGCGCACGTTGCGGGTTGGCTAGCCTAAGCTTGTGAGAACTCCGGCACACCGCTACACCATAAGAACGACACCTACAACGGAGCGTTGGGTGGCGACACTGAGTAGCTGGCGGCTCCTCCCGGCGCCTTGTATACATATGCGTCATATGAGTAAAACTTAAAAAGCCATTTTTTTTGGCATATGTTGTCAAACAAAATGGGAATAATAACGGCGTTGGCTCTGCTCATAGCCGCCTACTACGGCTATGCAAACGCCGGTGGCGAGACAGCCGATGTGGGGAAATTCGTCTTTCTAAAGGTAGATCTAGATGAAGACGTATTTCCCTACGTAGTGGTGGGTAGAGACATCGCCCCGGCGCCTTTGGTGTGGGTATACATAAACAAGATTGTGTACTCACCCGAGGAGGGCATTAACATAACTGCCCAGGTTCCGGTAGGTAGATTCTTGGCTGTCCCAAGATACGCCTTTAACAACTTTACGCGAAGCCACCCCCGGGCTGTCGACATAGAGGTAGAGGGCTTGGGGAAGGTGAGGCTAGTTCTCCCTAGAAACACCACAGAGCTAGGGCCGCCCAGAGAGGTAGACACCCCCAGGGGAAAAGCGCTGGAAGTCGCCAGCAGAGTAGAGCTGTGGGTAGTGGCAGAGGAGAGAGACGGAAAACTCTACCTAGGCGGGAAGCCCCTAGATATAAGGACGCCGAAAAACCAGCCGCCTAAGAAACAGCCACCTAAAAACCCCAAATCGCTAGGACAAAGTGACGCAGGTACCCTCGACCTATCCTCGGGCTCAACTACGGTAACAAGATATGCCAACTATCTATTCGCCCCGGTGGTACATGCAAATGTGGTTGATTCCATCTACACAGCTGCACGTTTCTGGATAGCCTACGGCTTCGATATTGAAAACAGACGGTATAAGTTCTACGGTAAGGATGATCCCAAGAGTAAATACGCCTATCTGGGCTACGGCGTCTTGAGGGTATATGTTCACGTGTCGTGGCGCCCCGGCGATCCAGAGCCTGGACCAGGAGCCTGGCTACATATACGCTACGGCACCGATCCAAGCCAGTTGACTCGTTCCACTTGGTTCTACGTGTCACCGCAAGGGTATAAATTTGATAATGTAAAGAGAAAGCTATATGTATTCGATGTAACGAGTTACAGTAGCTATTATATCCAAGTCCACACTTACATATACTCTTACTCTAGGCCACTTAATATTTCAATAATGGCTGTTTACAAAAGGCCGGCGGATTACAGCGCCTACGGTTTGTTAAAAGCCAACTGGCAGTGGGATTTAGTGCAACCAGGGTCTCGCCTATACGTACAACTTCCCTCAATCTATCCCACCACCAGTCTCCTATTTATAGCGCGTATCGCGCCGGGTGCCCAAGGAGATGCGTGGCTGGGTATAAGTAGCTTTATAGTCAAGACGTGTAGCAACACCGATGTTCAAAGAGTCACTATCTATCTAGGCGGAGAGCCCGTGGTTACACTTACATCTAGCACATACAGCGTCACATGGGATGGCTGTAGAGAGTTTAGTTTTACAGGTGCCACAGCTTGGGTAAATCTAGAAAAAGCCGCTATGTGGTGGTATTCAGTAAACGCCTCCACCTATCTGCCCCTTTACCTAGTGTTTGACCCGCCAATACAAAGAGGGCGGCCGCCCGCGGAGATAAGAGATCTACGGATATCTCTATGGGGCTGGCGCTGGCCAGAAATCTGGCGTGAAAACTCAGCGACATGGGTGAGTAACAAACTTTTATTCTCCGACTTCTATAACCAATACAACTACTTTAAGGAAGAACCTAAATACCGTAGCGAACATGTGAGGGATATTTTTATGCACACAGTGTGGGACTATTTATTAGTGAATAACGAGACTCTTGATACAGTTGGCAGATATAGGCTGGCGTATGCTGATATAGGGATGTCGTCATACATCATACCTGGAGATCTACAAGCCAGGGCGAGGGGCCGTGTGACCTACAGCTATCTAAAGTGGCACCGTAACTTAGAACTTTATAGAGTATGTATGGGTATTCCAAGGATTGGTGACGATGCCACTCTGGGAATGCGTATCCAAGGTGCGGTTAATTATCCTGAGCAGTTGATTGCCGCAACTAGTGCGGCTACATATGTAGCTGGCACTATAATTACATTTCTCTCTGTATTCTCTACGAACCCGTGGCTTATAGCGGGTTCCATAGTTGTGTGGGGGATAGATTCATTGTTAAGAGTAGCAGAGCCGCCGTCCAAGGTGTCTTGTTCACCTAGCTCAGGTTACGCCTCCATTGGCTACGACACGCGAGGATATGGAAATATAGAGTTTGCCCACATACGTTTCACAGATCTATTAACACCGCAGACGGGCGGTGTCGCGATGACGGAGAGGCTATTGTACTACGAGGCGAGGTACAGCTCCGGCGCTCCCCCAAAGGGGTACTATAACGCCTTAACCTTCTTAAGGGTAGATTATAGGGACGTCGGGAGAATCTTTAATGGACCTGAGGAGCCTTACGCCTTTGCATGGAGCGGCTTTCTAGTGGAGTTCAACTAGTGCTGGTTTTTTTCCTCGGCCTCTTCCTCCTTTTCTTAGTTAGAGTTCTGCCTCCCTCCATTGGCTTCCAGTTTGTGTTGCGGGTGTGGGGTGTGTATATAATTACGCTTATATGGGCCATGCACATTGCTCTCTCCCGGCCGGCTCCCCGCTACGCGTTGATGGCCGGTGGATTTCTGTACGTGTCTGGTATTATCCACCCGTGGCTTGCGCTGGCGGCGGTGATTCCGGCGCTGGTTGTTATATTTTGGTACTTCTTGATTAGGCCTTACTGGTGGGCTTATACAGAGGCCGGGTGGAGGGGCGTGTTGAAGGCCCTCGGCGGGCTTGTGGGGGCTAACCTCACGGCATTTGCCGTGGCGTGGCCTGGGAATATCCTCCCCCGGTTTTACCTAGAGGCGTATGGCGACACGCCTGAAAGAACAGCCGCCAACTACGTGAGGTATGTAATACTATTCGCGGGGTACTACGTGACCTACCGCTATCTAGTGAGAGGCAGAGAGAGGCGGCAATTACAAGGTGTTGTCGAGGAAAGACGCCATGAGGATCAAGACAATGCTAAGGGATGGCGCCCCCCTCCGTCAGCTATACGCCACCGGGCTCTGCGAAAGGGAGTGTAGAGAGGGGTGTGCAGTCATGACTAGGGACTACGACGCCGTTGCGGTAGTCAAGAAGTGCGCCTTTCTTTTGTTTAGAGGCGGGAGGTTTTGGCGTGTTCATAGCAGTAAAACTTAAAAAAAATGGGTTCTTGCTGATATGCGGTGGTTCGGGTTGGTAATGGTGTTGGCTGCTGTAATGTTAGTGGTAGTCGCTGGGGCTAGGCCTGATCCTCCAGGTGGCGTGGATGTGCCGAGGGAGGCTGTTAACTATGCTGGTTATCACACGACGCTTTGGGGCAAAATCGCGGCTCTTTCTCACTACGACGTGTTGAAGACTACTGAGCCGCTGACGTGTTCAGACGGCGCCGCCAACTTCACATGTCTACTCTCCAAGACAGATATAAAGCCTATTATAAACGCTTTGAGGAGAATAGGCGCCGAGCCGGAGGTCGAGACGCTAAACGCCACCTGGGTGCTAGTCCTCTACTACGACTACACAGCCGGGAGCTGGCAGTGGCGTAACTACACCGCGACGGGGGCCTGGGAGCTGAAGTGGAACAACCAGACAGCACGTATATACCAGACGAAGATAAAGAAGTCACTGGGGGAGATGTTAAGGTTGGTTAATAAGAGTGCTAGACGACTTATGCTGGGCAATATTTCAGGGGTTACTATGGTGAGCCTATACAGGGATATCATTATTGTAGGCACAAAAAACGTCACTGATGGAAAACCGAACACAGAGGCGATAAAGCGCATTAAGGAGGAAGTTAAAAAAATAGATCCGGAGATAAACGTAGAGGTAGTTTATGCGGAACCCCGACCTCTGTTAGTCTCAGATAGAAATAAGCTATTTAATCCGCTTGTAGGTGGCATAGCGATAACTTTTAGACCAGGTGAAACTGTATACTACTGTACCATGGGATATACAGGGCTACTTAATGGCAGTATTCCAGTCATTACTACTGCGTGGCATTGTATTGGATGGGTATGGGCAAGGTGGGTAGAGGTGTATCAACCTGTCGGCAGTTACGAACGCGTAGCATACCAATATCAACCGCCTGGGTGCCCATATCGGTTTGAAAACGGTAAGTTAGTAACGACCTGCGACATAGTGACGATACGAGTAGATACCTCAGAAAGAGGTATAGCACCACAAGTCTATAGACCAGGCGGGCTGACTTGGTCGTTCACCGAAGCAATTTGGGGGACAGTAGTGAGAGTATTAGGGAGATATGACGTGGCTGTTCATGAGTGGGTGGCTAAGGCTGGCGCCAGAACGGATATAACAGAGGGGCGATTAGAGAGCCATTACGTAGTTGTTGACTACGGCGCTGTAAAAGTCTTGGGCTTATTACAAGCTGGTATGACATGCCAAGGTGGTGACAGCGGCTCTCCTGTGTACAGTAGAGGGTGGCCTATCGGATTCTATAGCATTGAGATTTATGCTTACGGCATTGTGTCAGGTTCTAATGGTGATTCGTGCTTCTTTAGCCCACTTGATGCGTACCCCTTATATGTTAAGTATACGTAAAAAGTATTTTTTTGTTACACTCATTTTGATTTATCTATTAATAAGTTATGTTTATGGTTATGACCCGTTTTGGTTTTTCCATAGTTCTATTCAAAATATGAAGAGTCTTATACGGGTTTTATATATTAATTTATTTGTTAATGAAAAAGATGTGTGTTTTGTGAATTTTGATGTGTCCTGTACATCTGTGGGCAATGTATCTGGTGTCGTGTATGGCCCTTGTGAGTACGGCGATGTGGTTGAGGCCCCGCGCCCCGTGGAGGCGCGGAATTTCAGGTGCGTAGCCGCTGGGCGTGTTGGCAATAAGACGGCGGTGGTGTTTATAGGTAAAGTATCCACCGGCTATCCAGATCCCGAGGCGCCGTTTGACCTACACCTAAAACAGCTTTGCGCCAACAAGAGGGGGCTCTACGCCTTCCCGCTTGCGCTTGTTGGCTACGACGCTGTGTATGTGATATACCCCGAGGACGGCGTGGGCTACCTCACCTTTGCCTACAACTATATGTGGTTTAACTATACCCACTTCCTCTTCACCAGCGACGGTGTCTACGTGAAGGCCTTGCTTACACTCCCCGTGTCTAACAGATCCGTGGCTCTCGAAACGGGGGTCAAGACTGAGGTTATGGGCCCGGTGTTGAGAAACTGCGCTTATAGGTTGCGGGTGCCGAATTTCGACATGGCTAAGCTAAAAGTAGGCGCGCCGCTTTACAACACTTCTGGGCTCTACATAAAGGTGGGGTGAGGCGCCGCCGAGGCTCTGCGGAGAGGTCCGGAGGGCGGGCTAGAGGTACGCCAGTATTCTGTGGAAGGTGTCTCTCAGCGCCGGCCTCTTCCCGGCCTCCCTGGCGATGGCGGCCAGCTCCTCCACCGAGGCGCTGTGTCTGGCCCCGGCCGAGGTGAGGACGGCTTCGTTGTACATGGTCCCTACGAGGTCGTTCGCCCCGGCGAGGAGTAGCGTCGAGGCTAGCTTCTTACCGACGGAGAGCCAGTAGGCCCCCACCTTGAGGGCGCCCCCCAGTATCAGCCTCGCCACTGCCACCACCTTCACGTCGTATGTAGAGGGGGCTGGCCGGGTCACCACGCCTCTGGCGTGTAGCTCCGTGTTGAGGGGGTTGAACTTGACGGGTATAAACAGCATCAAGCCGCCTGTCTTCTCCTGGAGCTCTTTTACGCGGAAGATGTGGTCCACCACGTGCTCCTCCCTCTCGACGTGGCCGTAGAGCATGGTGGCGTTGCTGGGGATGCCCAGCTTGTGGGCGGCCTCAGCTATCTGTATCCACTCCTCGCCGGAGATTTTGTGGGGGGACACCACCCTCCTCACCTCGTCGGCGAAGATCTCCGCGCCGCCTCCCGATATGGCGTCTAGACCCGCGTCTCTCCACCGGGCCAGCACCTCCCCCCAGCTCATCCTCCAGAGCTTTGCGTAGTACGCCACCTCCGCCATTGTGGGGCCTTTGATGACGACGCGCGGCGCCCTCTTCTTCACTGCCTTGAAAAGCTCGTCGAAGTACTCGGGCTTTAGGAACGGGTTGAAGCCGCCGTTGACGTGTAGCTCCGTCACCCCCAGCTCCTTGGCGAAGCGCTCCACAAGGGCCCCCACCTCCTCGGGGCTCCTCAGATAGCCCTCTCTGTGGCCGGGGAGTCTGTAGAAGGCGCATATGGGGCACTTGGCCACGCATATGTTTGTGTAGTTTATCACTACGTTGTTGACGAAGGTCACCACGTCGCCGAAGAGCTTCTGCGTATAGAGGTGGGCCGCCTCTGCGAGGGTGAAGAAGTCCACCTCGCGCATTAGGTATACGGCGTCGCCCCTGTCCAAGCCCCTCGCGGCCATCTCCAGAACCTCCGCCACAGTTGTCACATACCTCCCGCGTTTCGCCCTTTTTAAACTTCTGTCAACGCATGACCAGCTACAAAACTTATAAGGCGCACGCGACGCCGATGTGTGGAGTACAGAAAGGAGGATATTGAGATGCTTTTGAAGGAGGATCTCTGGGCCCTAGGGAGGAGGGCGTACGAAATTCGGAAGAGGCTTTATGGAAACGTCGCCACTTACATCAGCAACATGGTGCTGAACTACACCAACGTCTGCGTGGTGGGTTGTAGCTTCTGCGCCTTCTACCGCCCGCCGGGGCACAGGGAGGCCTACAGCTACACTGTGGATGAGGCGGTTAAGCGCGTGCTGGCGGTGGACGCGGCCCACGGCCTTAGGCAGGTTCTCATCCAGGGCGGGGTGAACCCCGACATCGGGATTGAGTATTTCGAAGAGCTTTTCCGCACCCTCAAGGCGAAGGCGCCTCACATAGCTATCCACGCCCTGTCGCCGCTTGAGGTGGAGTACCTCTCCCGGAGGGAGAGGGCCACGTACCGCGAGGTGCTTGAGAGGCTCAAGGCGGCGGGTATGGACACCATGCCGGGGGGCGGCGGGGAGATCCTCGTGGATAGTGTGAGGAGGGCGATCGCCCCTAGGAAGATAGACAGCGCCACGTGGCTGAGGATTATGGAGGAGGCGCACAAACTCGGCATCTACACCTCCGCCACCATGATGTACGGCCACGTAGAGACGCCAAGCGACATAGCCGAGCACATGTACAAAATTGCAGAGCTACAGAAAAAGACAGGTGGCTTCATGGCGTTCATCGCCTGGAACTTCGAGCCTGGGACGAGCGAGCTGGGTCGGAAGATCCCCTACCCCAAGACCTCCGCGACGCTTCTCAAAATGGTGGCCGTGGCCCGGATAGTTTTCGAGGGGCTGATTCCCCACATACAGGCGGGGTGGCTCACCACGGGGCCCGAGACGGCGCAGCTGGCGCTGTACTTCGGGGCAGACGACTTCGGCGGCACTCTGTACGAGGAGAAGGTGCTGGAGTGGAAAAGGGCCGAGGCGCCCATAGACAGGCGGGCCGACGTCGTCAATATAATCAAGTCGGCTGGGTTCACCCCGGTGGAGAGGGACAACTGGTACAGACCGGTGTCGTGACGCCCCTCGACCTGATAATAGCGCTCGTACTGTTGATGGGTGGGTGGTACTCCGCCTCTCATCTAGCGGCCCGCTGGTTCAACGCGAGGGCGGCGCGTCGTTGCCAGTGCGAGGTGGTGAGGAGCATTGGAAACCCGGCCTCGCTCTTCCTCGACTTAAACTGCGGCGGGGTCAAGCTGGAGCTCCTAATAAACAGATTGCCGTGGGACAACCCCATAAACCTCGCCGCCTCTGTGGTGGCGGGTAGGAGGCCCTACGCCCTAGTTAGGTTTAAGACGAGCCGCGACTTGGGCGTCTTCGATGCGTCGAGGTCGGGGGGAGGTCGGAGGGTTGGCAACTACTATCTGGTCAATACTTCAGGCCCCCGCGAGGTGGTGGACAAGGTGCTGGAGCTCGCCGACAGCCTGGGTGTGTGGCGCGTGACTGCGTCTAACCACCTCGTCCAGTTGCTGTTTCCCTACGTGGACTGCCGCCGCGTGGTGGAAGCCTCGCTGAAATTTTACAATAGTCTATCATTATAAATTCTGAATTTTGGCTATAGTTAAAGTTTGTAAAACCGCAGAGTAACAAGCTTAGGCTAAATGAATTTTTATTAATGGCAAATAGACGTACCACATGCTCGACACTCCAGCACCCTACGTCCTGTTAGGTTTAATACTGTATTTTTTGACCTACCGCTTCTACGCAAGGTGGATTGATAAAAAGATCTGGGAGACCGACCCCAACAGGCCGACGCCAGCGAGGATGTACTTTGACGGCGTGGAGTACTTCCCCGTTTCTAAATACGTCCTCTTTGGCTACCAGTTTAAGTCCGTGGCGGCGCTCGGCCCCATCGTGGGGCCTCTAACCGGCGTGTTGTTCTTCGGCTGGGTGCCCGCCCTGCTCTGGGTGATCTTCGGCAACATGTTCATAGGCTGGGCTCAGGACTACTCAGCTATGATGATGTCGGTGAGAAGCGAGGGCCGCTCCATGGGTCCCATTACCTACAGACTGCTGGGAGACAAGGCGAGAAAAATCCTCCTCGTCTATCTCATCTTCTACCTAATAATCATCACCGCCGTGTTTGAGTGGGTTATCATAGACGTGTTAAACAGAGTGCCCGGCACCTTCACGGCGGTCCTCTTCGTCCTCTTCGGCGGCGTCGTCTTCGGCTATCTAATATTCCAGAGGCGCATGGACGTGTTGGTGGCCACCGCGATAGCCCTCCTCATTGTGCTAGTCGGCTACTTCACAGTGGCGCTGGTCCCCGCGGTGAGGCAACCGGGCACCAACTTCTTGGACAGTCCGGACTTCTTCAAGACCTATAACTTTGATCCCAAGCTCACGTGGCCTGGCACCGCCACCGTCCTCTTCTGGCTTGTGGTACTTTCCATACTGTACTACATCTCGGCAACCACGCCGATGCCTAGGTTCCTCCTCCCAACGGTTTACGTGGGGTACCTCCCGTCTATAATTGCATTGGTGCTGGTGTTGCTGGCGGCGATATTCAGCCCCTTGACTGGCCTCACCATAAAGCAACCGTCCTTTACATCTCTCTACGTAGATCCGCTGAAGAACCCACAGGGCGGCCCCCTGTGGCCCATCTTATTTGTCACTATTGCGTGCGGCGCGATCTCCGGCTGGCACAGCCTCATATCCTCCGGACTAACTTCTAAACAATTGGAGTACGAGACGGATGCCCTGCCGGTCGGAGGCGGCGCCATGATAACAGAGGGCGGGGTGGCGCTCTCCTCAATCGCCGCGATTATGGTCTTGTCGCAACCTCCCGCTGGGGCCGCCGCCTATGTGCAGGGGGCCACGTTATTGACTAGCAACCTCCTGAAGGTGCCCGACGTCTATATGAATATCCTGTACGGTATATTTGTCACTGTGATGGGTCTAATAACTTCAATGCTCTTCGTGAGAGTTTTCCGGCTAATCATGGCTGAGTTATTTGAAGAAAGCCCGCTGGGCAATAGATACATATCGCCCATTGTTATATTGATACTTGCAGGATTCCTTGCGTTCGTCGGGAGCTGGACAAATCTATGGATCTTCTTCGGAGGTACAAACCAGCTACTCGCCGGACTAGCCCTGTTGCTAATAGCCATATTTCTTGGCAGTATAAAGAAGCCCAGCGCATATGTATTCATCCCGGGCATATTCATGGCGATTACGACGCTGGCCGCCCTCGCTTGGGAGACCTACGTCTACGCGCTCTACGCCATTAACAACAAGCCCATCGGCGTACAAGCCGCGGCAGCGAAGCTCTACGGCCAGAGCTTGATACAGGTGTCTAACCTCCTCTCGGCGGCGTTCGGCGCGCTCCTTCTGGTGCTGGGCGTGGTGATGACCTACTACCTAATAACGGGCTGGGTTAAATATAGAGCAAATAAATAAATACAGATGTGGGGTAGATATCATGGGTCTCTTAGATAGGTTGAGGGAGGTGGTCGAGGGCCTCACGGTGCACGGCCAGTCGACGGCGATTTTGAAGGTGAAGGCGCAGATAGACAACCTATTCATGATCATCACCCTGGGCGACATGTTGGGGATTCCCATCCTGCCGCCTTACTACTCCATGAGGCTTCTGCCCTACGTCTTTCCAAATATCCAGAACTGGAAGAGGTACATGCTGAGGGAGAGGGACTTCACCGACTTGGTCACATGAAGGGGCTTTCTGGCCTACTGCAGGAGAACCCCAGCCTGAGGGTGTTTATCTACGCGGGTAAGGGGGGTCTTGGGAAGACCACGCTGAGCGCCGCCACGTCTCTAAAACTCTCGTCTATGGGCAAAAAGACGCTGGTCTTCAGCACCGACCCCCAGGCGTCGCTTAGCGACGTGTTTGAGCAGAACGTCTTTGGGAAGGGGGAGGTGAAGCTGGCGGATAACCTCTGGGTGATGGAGATAGACGCTGATAAGAAGATCAACGAGTACGTCTCCTCAATTAAGAAGAAGATTATCGACATGTACCGCCTCGACGCTCTGCCTAAGGATATAGAGGAGTACATCGACAGCGCGGCGGCTGAGCCTGCGATGTACGAAAGCGCGGTGTACGACGCCATGGTGGACGTGGTGTCGGAGGGGAAGTACGACTACTACGTCTTCGACATGCCCCCCTTCGGGCACGGCATTAGGATGATCGCAATTGCAGACGTGTTGAGCCAGTGGGTTGAGAAGATTACCGAGTTGAGGAGGCAGGCGTACGAGTACGGGAGGGTGGCGGCGTCTCTAAAAAGGCAGAAGCTGACCTACGAAGACGAGATATTGAACGAGCTGGAGTACATCAGGGGGCGCATTGTCAAGTTCCGAGACATCATCATGAACACGAAAACCACGGCGTTTATGATGGTCATGACCCCTGAGCGGATGACTATTGTCGATACGGAGAAGGCGCTGGATATGTTCGACTCCCTGGGGCTTAAGCTCACCGGGATTGTCCTCAACCAGGTGTACCCTCCCGACCTCGCCAAGCGGCCGGACGCGCCTGCCTACATCAAGAGGAGGGTAGAGGAGCAGAGGAAGTACGTGGCGGAGATTGTGGATAAGTTTGGCAAATACCTCGTAGCTGTGATACCCATGTTGAACAGGGAGCCCAAGGGGCTGGAGGTGCTTAGGGGCGTTGCTGAGGAGCTCTGGAGGCCTTCGAGAAGGGTGGAGGAGTATCTATGAAGCAGTTGCTGGGGCAGAGGGTTAAGTTCCTCTTCTTCGGCGGGAAGGGCGGCGTGGGGAAGACCGTCGTCGCGGCCGCCACGGCGCTGTACCTAGCCGAGGTGGCTGGGGAAAAGACGCTACTCGCCAGCTTCAACCCTGTGCACTCCCTCTCTTCTGTGTTTGGACAGGACTTGTCTGGGGGCGTGGTTAAGGAGGTGGCGGGGACGCGCAACCTCTGGGCCGTGGAGGTGCAGTACGACGACATTGTGGAGAGGTACAAGACGAGGATCACGACGTTGCTGAGGGAGATGCTTAAGATGGCCGAGCTCTCTGTGGACATCAAGCCTCTGGTGGACATAGCCACTACTAACCCGGCGTTTCACGAGGCCGCCGCCTTCGACAAGATGATGGACGTTGTCCTGAAGGAGGGCGCCAACTTTGACAGAGTTGTTTTCGACATGGCGGCGGTGGCCAACGCGGTGAGGCTCATCGGCTTGTCTAAGCTCTACGGCGCGTGGCTTCAGAGGACTATTAAGATGAGGATGGAGACCCTGTCCCTAAAGGAGCAGCTGTCATTCCGTAAGGAGAAGGTGAAGGAGGAGATTGAGAAGGACCCCGTCCTCCACGAGTTGCAGGATCTCTACCAGAGGTATATGAAGGTCCGCGCCGTGTTGACAGACCCGGCCGCCACGCGTTTTGTCTTCGTGACGATACCCACCGTGCTGTCGATCTCCGTGGTGCAGAGGTTTATTGAGATGGTGAAGGCCTACGAAATACCGTTCGGCGGCGTGGTGGTGAATATGGTAATCCCACGGGAGGAGGCTGAGAGAGACGCCACCGGCTTCTTAAAGAGTAAATACGACGAGCAGCAGAGAAATCTCGAGCTGGTTAGGCGCTCCTTCGCGCCCCACATACTGGCCTCCGTGAGGCTCTTCCCCGAGGACATAGTGGGGCTGGAGAGGCTGAGGCAGTTTATGAAGGAGCTTGTTTCATGAGGGCTGTCCGGGACTTCCTCTTCGGCCTCCTCTTCCTCGACCTCTACAGAGAGACGGCGAAGCTCCACCGGGAGGTTAGGCTTCTGCTGGAGATCCTCGTCTTCGGCGACTTTGTGGGTATACCCTTCTTGACGACTTACTACTCCCTGCGCCTCCTGCCCTACGTCTACCCAACCTTCTCCGAGCTTAGGAAGGAGGCTGTGAAGGAGCACGACATTTTTGACCTGCTGGGGGAGTACCATGCACACTGACTACAGCTGGCACGCAATCGCGGTGGGGAACCGGATTCTCGGGCTTTACAACTTCATCGTTCTGACGGCCCCGCCCAACTGGCGGCTTGTCATAATGCCGATGGCCTCCGACGTCTTCCGCCACAGGGAGGTAGACGGAGTAAAGTGGGTGAGGGACGGGGAGGTTATGCACTTCATAAAAGACGGCGCAGAGGCGTACACCCTAAAGATCAAGGCGAGGCCGGGCAGGAAGGAGGGGCGGGGCGTCCCCATAACCGTAAACGGCCACCCCGGCCACTACGCGGTGGAGGAGCGCGGGGGGAGGCTGAGGCTCACCCTGCAGTTCTACTGCGACCACACGGATAGGACTCTGAAAATCACTATAGAGGGGTTGAGAGACCTGTCGGCGCTTCAGTACATCACACACAGCCGTTGCCACTAGTTTAACAAAGCTTTTTAACCACAGAGGGCTTAGAGGCGATGGAAATGGAGACCTTCGGCGGCGGCACCGCCGCGTTTTACAACGTCTTGGTGGCTATGCGGCTTTTCCACTGGGCCTACGGCCTCGCGGCGAGGAGAGTCGCGGAGCTAGCCAGCCCCGGGGCGTATGTGCTGGAGATAGGCCCGGGGGTAGGCGAACTGCTCAAGGCGCTGGAGCGCAGGGGGTACCGGGTGGTGGGGGTAGACGCCTCCCCACCCATGTTGAAATACGCACAGAGGAGGGCGCCTGGCGCGTCGGTGGCCGGGGTCAGCTTCAAGATGCCGGCGAGAGAGGCCGCCTTCGACGTCGCGGTCGCCCTCTTTACGGTGCACCACTGGGGTGACCACGGCCGATCTGTTGCGGAGGTGTGGAGAGTGCTCAAGCCGGGGGGCTACTTCCTCGTGGTGGAGGTAGACCTCGGGAGGATGCCCCTAGCCGGGTCCCACGGTTGCACCGAGAGGTGTCTAAGAGATGTGCTGGCCACCCACTTCGCAGTGGCTGTGGAGAGGAGATTCCCTCTACTCATAGGCGTTGGGAGAAAGGCGGGTTAGCCCCCTTATCTGGTTCCCTAAAACACACCAGAGTTTATAAACACCTGGTTCTCTACTGGATGTGGATATTGTGGACGTCCTCCGCTACTTCGCAGACTTTAACATACCCACGTCTCTGAAGCCGCGGGAGTTGAAGGTGGAGGAGATGCCGGGGAAGGCAGTAGTCATCACGGGGCCTAGGAGGGCTGGCAAGACCTACTACCTCTACTGGCTAATGTCGCAACGCGGAGGCATCTACGTAGATTTCGAGCACCCCCTCTTCGAAGGGTTTAAGCCAAGAGACGTGGAGGTGCTCGTCGAGGCGCACGCGAGACTCGGCGGGCCGAAGGCGGCTTACCTCGACGAGGTGCAGGCGGTGGAGGGGTGGGAGAAGGCTGTGCGGTACCTGCTGGACAGGGGCTACTCGGTGTACGCAACTGGCTCCACCTCGGCGCTCCTGGCGGGCGACGTGGCTAGGGAGATGAGGGGCAGGGGGTTGACGTATCTACTCCTCCCCCTCAGCTTCAGGGAGTACCTCC
Organism: Pyrobaculum sp.; assembly: GCF_049971835.1. Classification (NCBI taxonomy): domain Archaea; kingdom Thermoproteati; phylum Thermoproteota; class Thermoprotei; order Thermoproteales; family Thermoproteaceae; genus Pyrobaculum; species Pyrobaculum sp. The sequence continues at coordinate 9,808 of NZ_JBMFKV010000007.1, read as the reverse complement.
ACTTCAAGGGCATCGACCCGAGGCCCGACCTCGTGTGGAGGTCTGAGAGACACGCCGTCGCCAAGTTGCAGGAGGAGTACCTCAAGTTCGGGGGCTTCCCAGAGGTGGCCCTTGGCGGTGATCCCTACAGGCTGTTGAAGGAATACCTCCTCACAGTCGTCGTGAGAGACGTGGCCGATCGCCACGGCGTGAGGAACAGAGCCGCCCTCGACGCGGTGGTTGCCTACGTCTTGAATAACTACGGGAGGTACCTGACCTACAGTTCGCTACACCGCCTGCTCAAGCAGAGGGGGGTCACCAAGAGGACTGTGATTAACTACGTCAAGTATCTGGAGGAAGCTTTCTTCCTATTCCAAGTCAAGAGATTTGCAAAGTCAACTAGAGAGGCGGAGGCCGCGCCGCGCAAGATCTACCTAGTAGACACAGGGTACGGACTGCTGGGCCGTAAAGACCCGAGCCGCGACTTGGAAAACGCTGTGTTTCTCGAACTACTCCGCAGAGCCCTAAGCTCCTCGCCCCCCGCCGAGATATACTACGCCGCCGGAGAGAAGTGGGAGGTCGACTTCCTCGTGACAGTGGGGGGACAGCCCGCAGAGGCCGTGCAGGTGGCCGCGGAGCTACACGAGGAGAACATGGAAAGGGAGGTGGAGGCGCTGGCCCGCGCCGCGAGGCGCCTAGGCGCGAGAAAGGCCACCGTAGTGACACTCCACCAAGAGGCCAAGCTGGGCAAGGTGGAGGTGAAGCCCTTCTGGCGCTGGGCGCTGGAGGGCTGGAACCCCTACTCGTAGCGGAGAGCCGCCGCTGGCGACAAGGCGTAGAGGCGCCTCAGCGCGGGCAGAGACGCCAGGGTAGAAGAGGCCAGGAGCACCGCCGCCGGGAGGCCGACGCTCAGAGCGGGGTCCAAGCCGGAGCTAGCCGCGGCGGCCAGGGCAATGGGGACACCCGTCAAGACGCCGGCGGCGACGGGGGTGAAGAAGAGAAGCGAGACAAGCCCCAGAAGGCCCCGCTTCTTCAAACCCAGCACTCTCAACACGGCGAACTCCTTGAAGTGGAGGAAGTAGAGGGTGGTGGATAAGGTGTATATCAACGCCGCGACGGCGGTCACCACACTCACCGCCACGAGGCCTGCGGCCGCCAGATACACCAGCAACTGCCCCCACAGCGCAGAGATAAAAGAGTCCGAGTCCATCACAGCGGCCTTGGGAAACAGCGCCCTAAGCCCCTCTAGACAGCCACCTCCCCCAGCTTTACGGAGGACCAAGGCGCTGTACCTCCCCACGCCTAGCACAGACCTATCCACATAGACGTCGGCAGAGAGACCCTCGATAGAGGCCATACGCGTAAATGTCGAGTTTACAAAAAGCCTAACGAGGCGCCCCTCTACCTCCAGCATAACGACGTCCCCCCTTTCCGCCACTAGGCTAGAGGCGGTAGCCGCCGCGCCCGAGGCGCCCATCACGCCGCTGGGCACGGCCCCCACCACGACGCCGCGCCTAGTGCCGTTGGGGAGTACCAAAACCCCCTGGAGGAAAGAGACGCCATACCCCTCTGAAAAACAGCCGAGAGACAAGGCCTTGGCCAAGTCGCCATCTGTAAAGTCGCCGCCCGCCACCACCACAGTACCGGCGCCCAGCTGGGCTCTCAACTCCTCCCCCAGCCTCCCCCCAATGGACCAAAACGCCACCACAGCCACAGACGCCAGAAACCCAAGCAGAGACAAAACATACAATGCCGCAACTGACCCCCTTCTCTCCCTCAAATATATTTGATAGAGCGACAACACAAAGAAATGAAAACCAAATCTTTTAAAGAAAACTAATGCATAGCCAGGTTTTCAAAAAGAAAAAATTCACTTAGTCTTTGAAACAGAGTCTTAGAGGCAGAAAATAATAGGACCTATTTTGATGCAATGCCATGCACAGCCAAGTCCCTCGATGCATATGACATTTGGCTGTACGTTTCCAGCCAGCGCTTGGCCGGTCAGTAGCGTCGCTCCTAGCATTAGTGCGGGTGCAAGCTTTGCGGCAGTTTCTAGTCTTCTTATCTTTTTTAACGCGTTCATGAAATCATGACCATCTGTTTTTTAAAGATTCATCATTTTTTTTGTAATACTTTTCCGCTAAGTTTATAAAGCCGCATTTTTCCGCTTCATATGTTAAAAGGCTTAATTGCGGGGCTTGCGGTATTTGTAGTAAACATTGTAATGAGTGGATTTAAACTAGAGTCGGTAGGCGGAGGGTTCCTCTATATACTGCTGGGGGTTATACTAGACCTAGCGCTGGGGAGGAAGGGAGGCTTGTACGTTGCTGCGGTGGGATTCGCCATAACCACATCACTGTTTATACTGCCGCTCCTCTTAGGCATTGGAAAAGTCGTCGTGGTTGGGATGGATCTAACCACTGGCCTAATTCTATTTACGGTTGCAAACGCTCTTTACTGGGCGGTGTTCTACGGCGTGTATGAACTCGCGGGTAGGTATCTACACTAGCCTACTACTACTGCTCGTGCACCTCGCCGCGGGCCAGGCGGTAGCAGGCGCCTCGGATACCGCAGTCGTCTATTTCTACTACAAATGGGCCGATCCCCCGCGGCAACCCGGAGCCCCCGGGGTCGTTGAGGTGGGGTTCTACACAAAGACAAAGCTTGTAGATCTCTCCGTTGTGCTGATCCCCAGGTGTGGCTGGGTGAAGCCTCTGGAGGCGCACCGGGCGCTGGAGGCGGGGCCCGGCGCCGCCACGGCGCGTCTCGTAGTGGCCGTAGAGCGGCTAAACGCCACATGCCCCGCCGCTCTTGTCTGGCGGTGGAGGTTTACAGAGCCCGGGCTGGGCCAGGGCGGGGAGCATATAGAGCACGTCGACATCTACGTGCCCGCTGTTCCCGAGGCAGAGGCGTGGGTCAGCGGCGCCGCCGTCTACGGACTGCCCGCCGCCGTGAACCTCACCGTTGTCCTGAGGGGCGCTCTCGGAGGAGAGGCCAGGTTAGAGGCCTCCGGGGCGAGGGTTCTGTGGCCTGGATCGGCCGTGGCGCTGAGGCCGGGAGTCAACATAATTCCTCTGAGACTCGTCGCCGAGAGCTACACGCCCACGGTGAAGGTGGCGGTCAACGCCGCCGACGCCGCGGGGAGGTTCTACACAAGAGAAATCCACCTCCAAATACCTGCGGCTCCCCCGCCCGCCGTCCAGCTCCAAGCCGATCGGCCGGCCCTCGCGCCGGGGACGCTTAACTACGTAAACGTCACTGTGGCGGTGCCCAGCGGCGCGGACGGCGTGGCCTATCTAACCGTCGCGGGGGGTTCCGCCAGCAGGAGCGTGTATGTTATAGAGGTGAGGGGCGGGGTCGGGCGGGGGGTGGTAGATGTGGTGCCCACCTCCCAGACGGTGCAACTGAGGGCTGAGGTGTACTACACAATTGGCGGGGTGCTGAGGCGTGAGGAGGCGGTGCTGACCCTCGCCACGACCCCGGCGGCGGCGATGGCGAGAGTCTCCGCGACGCCCGGCGTCTTGGTGAGGGGCGTGGTTAACAACGTGACGCTGTCCATCACCGCCCCCGGCGCCTTCAACGCCTCGATATACCCCGAGGGGGCCGCCTCCGCGGGCCCCAGCCCCCTCACCGTCAGCGGGGTAAACGAGGCCAGGGCGGTGGCTAGGCTCATCCCACAGGGGCAGTCGGTGAGGCTGAGGGTAGTCGTGTCGTCGCAGAGGTGGAGCGAGGAGCACGTGGTGGAGCTCCCGGTGGTGGGCGGCGAGGCTTTCCTCATACTACCCTCCAAATCTGCGGTGGCCGCGGGGAGGGGCGACGTGGTGCCTATACGCATCTACTACATAGGCAGAGCCAGCAGGTTAGATGCCTACGTGGTGGTTACCTCTAGATACTCCCCACCGCTGCTCCAGAAGGTGGAGCTCACCCCGGGCGGCTACGCCGTGGTGAACTACACCGTAGACGTCCCCCTAACTGCGGCGGGCCCCGTGGAGATCACCTGCGACGTCTACTACACCACGCCGGAGGGCTTCGGCGGACAGGAGAGGAAGATCGTAGAGCTCGCCGTAGTAAGAGAACCTCGCGTGAGGATCGCCTCCATCGACGTGGCCCCGAGAAACCCAGAGGCGGGCCGCCCAGTCTCCCTTGCAGTCACGCTCCACAACTCCGGATTCGCCACGGCCTACAACGTCGAGGTTAGACTGTCCGCGCCCGGCGCCGCGGCGATAATTGGAGAGGCATACCTCGGCCAGATACAGCCACAGCAGTCCACAGCCACCTCGCTCCTCCTCAACGCCACAGCCCCGGGCAACTACACGGCGGTGATACAGCTCAGATACATGGACGAGGCGGGGCAGATCTACACAGAAAACGCAACCGTCACCCTATCCGTGAAGAGCCGCGCCCAGCCCCTAGGCGAGGCGGCGAACCCCGGCCCAGGCCTGGCGGCACTGGCGGCGGTGGCGGCGGCGCTGGTGGCGGCAGCCGCAATAGCCAAGAGACGCGGCCGCCAGAAGACCGGGCCTGTAAAGAAGAGTAGCGACTAGAAAAATGAGTCGGAGGCCATACGAGATGTCTCTAGAGGCTTTGAAACACCTCCATGGGGGCGCTATACTAGATATGCCTCTCTCCGGCTCAGCCGCGTCAAGCGCAGAAACCGGCAATACCTGCTTTGCTGAATAGCTTCTATAGGAAACCTAACAGCATGTGTTGCCGGGGATGCGCCGGGTTACTCCCCTCTATGCGCCTATTCCTTGCTCTGCGGCGTGTGCTGGATTTATCCACAGCATGAATATGTTTACTATGAGTGGGGACAGCACCGCACTGCTGTGTCTTATAAGGACCGGGTACATGTGTCTATCAGTGCGGCAACACATAGTTATCTAACACGAAAACTATATAAGAAAGCGACTTGATGCTAAGACGTGAGGTGTCATAATGTTCTGGCCCTGGGTATCCTTTTTTTTAGCTATGTTTTTACTTGGACTTCTCTCTGGTAATATATATCGCTCAAATATGTCGTTTTACTCTGCATTGGGCCTATTATTGGTAGGAGTGACAGCGGTAGTTTTCTATTTCACATTTGATTTCAGAAGAGGAGGATTTTTTAGATGTAAGGGATCTATTGAATCCGACTTTGCCATTGGTGCCCTGTGGATTACTGGTGTGGTATTATCATCGGTGGCGCTATTTAATGATCTAATTCTACTTCGCTTTGTATCAGTTACATTGCTCATATTCTTCCTCGCGTTTGTGATCCTAACTGTGTCGTTGATAATTTATATCAAAATAAAGACAAGATATCTAAAAGAAAGGTAGAATCCATTTATGCGGCGCGGTTTTTACGCTGAATCGCTTTTTAAGGTGTTTTAACTCAATGTAATATAGGGGTGTTTTTGTGGAGGTGTGCGCGTCGTAAGGATTCGCTATGCTCACAGCGAGCCGCTGTTTTGGAGGGCTAGGGTGGAGGTGGTCGAGGCGGGGAACATCGAGGCCGCTAGGTACTTGGCTGACGGCGTCGCCGAGATGGGCTTCGTGCCGATTACCCTGGCGGCTGAGCTCGGGCTCCCGGTCGTGCCGCGGCTGGCGATATACAGCGTGGGGCCTATAATATCGGCTAGGCTCTTCCGGGGCAGGGGCCCGGGCGGCTACTGCGCCGTGTCGGACACCACGGTCAGCGCACTGGTGTTGCGGAGGTTGCTTGGCTACAGCTTCACGAGGGTGGAGGATCCGTGGAGGGCGCTGGAGGAATGCGGCGGCGTGTTGGCTGTGGGGGACGAGGCTCTGAAGATGGCCGACAGAGGCGTGCCCCACATCGTCGACGTGGGGGAGCTCTGGTGGAGCCGGGTGGGATCGCCCCTGTTCTTCGCCGTGTTGGTGGCGAGGAGGTGGGGCCCCGAGGCCGAGGCGGCGGTGGCAGAGATGGAGAACTCCGTCGCGGCGTTTTACGAAAACCCGGCCCCCCTCGTGGAGGCCGTGGCGGGGAGGCTGGGGGTTAGGAGGGGGCTTGTGGAGGAGTACTTCATGAGGTCGCGGTACCTGGTGGGGCCTGGGGGCAGGGAGGCCATGGCTAGGGAGGCGGAGCTCCTCGGCCTCCCGCCGCTGAGGTTTGTCGAAGCGCCTTGACGAAGGCCTCTTCTAAATTCGCCGCGCCGTACCTCGCCGCCAGGTCGCCGGGCCTCCCGCTGTCTATAACCACGCCGTTGTTGACGAAGTACACGACGTCGCACAGCGTCTCCACCTCCAGCATGTTGTGGCTTGAGTAAAGCACGGCGGCGCCCCTGGCCCTCTCCCTCACAAGCTTTCGAATCTCCACCGCGTGCACCACGTCCACCCCGGCGGTTGGCTCGTCCAGCAGAAGGACTCTGGCCCCCACGGTGAGGAGAGCCGCCAGGACAAGCCTCCGCTTCATCCCCCTGGAGTAGGTCTTCACCTTGTCCTCCACGCGGGGGCCGAGGCCGGAGATCTCCACAGCCTCCCCTACGTTGTCCACGCCGTACAGGCCGTGGATAAATTCGATAAAGGCCCTCCCGGTGAGGTTGTCGTAGGGCAGAACCTCCTCCGGCAGATACGCCAGCCACCTCTTCACCTTTCTAAACTCGGGCGAGTCCGTCCGGACGCCGAGGACCTCGGCGAAGCCCCCGTCTGGCTTGATGAGACCCGCCAGTATCCTCAGCGTCGTGGTCTTGCCGGCGCCGTTAGGCCCCACGAGGCCCGCCACGGCGCCCTCCCCCACCTCCAGCGACAGCCCCCTCAGCGCCTCGACGCGGCCAAACCTCTTCACTAAGCCGGCCGCCCGTATCATCGCCTCACCCTCCCCAGGACGAGGTACTCCGCCGTGACGAGCCTGGCAACCACCAGCTCCACCGCGGCCGCCAGTGCCCAGTCCAGCGCGAGGTACGTATACGCCTTCCCCCACTCTCCCTGCATCACGGCGTAGGCCACCACAAGCGGGTGGACAAAGGGGTAGGCCTCCCAGCCCTCCACAGATCCGAACAGCGCCGTAAACGAGGGGATCAACAGCGGGAAGACCACCAGGGGCACGACGCTCTGGGCTGTCTTCACGTCGTCGGCCTTGGTAGCGGCGAAGAAGGCGAGGCCCAGGAGGGCTAGGGCGAGGGCCAGGGAGGACAGAGCCACGGCGGCTACCAGCTGGGGACTCGGCGCGAAGCCAAGTTCAAAAGCCTCCCCAGACGGAGGCGGCGAGGCCGCCGCAGCGGCGGCGATGTTGGCCATGTAGATAAAGAGCCCCGCCGTCATGACCCCGAATTGTATAAGGGCCAGTAGCAAGGTGCTGAGAAACTTCGCAGTGATGAGCGCCGTGGGGGTGACGGGCGTCGACAGTATGAGCTCGAAGGTTCGCTTCTCCTTCTCCATGCCGATGGACACCGCCGCCGTGGAGGCTATGATCAGTGGCACAATAAACATAAACATCCATGACACGAGAAACAAGCCGAAGACTGCCCCGACGTCGCGGTCTGTCAGCACGTGGCGCCCCATGTAGATGTAGAGCCTGGGCTCCACGAGGCGCGGCGGGACGCCCAGCTCCTCGGCCAGCTTAGCCGCGGCGTTTTGGAGCACGTTAGGAGGGGCCAACGCCATGAGCCCCCGGTAGCGGGTGTAGACGGGTAGCCGGGCCGGCAGTGAGAAGTTGCCGGGGATCACCACGACGTAGCCGTACCTATCTAGGAGAGCGGGGGAGAAGTTGCGGTAGATATCGCCGCCCATGGCGCGTAGTATCTCCGCATACCTCTCGCCGAGGGGGGTCGTCCCGTTGACCACAACGGCGAATTTCTGCGTAGAGGCCTGCGCCGTCTTAACCACAGCCCCCATCGCATACCCCATGGCGATAAGCACGGCGAAGCCGCCGACAAGAGAGGCGAGGAAGTACCGCGACGACAGCACCTCCCCCAAGTCTTTCAAGACAAGCGCCGCAAACGCGCCCACAAACCCCACACCCCCTAGGCATATATACATTCAAGCCTTACACAACTGTCGCGGCGGTACGTAGAAAATTCACCCTACTCCACGAGGCACCTAATGGCCACCTGGCTAATCGGCCCCCCAGCCCCGCCGATGCCAACTGGTGGCTAAGTCTGCTATGAGATACAGAACACGTCTACCTTAGCCTTACACCAATGTACTTCACGGCTTCTCTACTCCATTACAACACCAACCCGTTACGGAATAACCGCAAGAACCTATACATATCGCCTTAACAGCATGCTTATACCCCGAAAAATTGCAGTACCAATTTGTTCTACACGTCATTTTCGACACTAGCTAGATTATATATAAATTGTCTAAAGCAAACTAAATAAAAGGTTATGTGTTATTCACTATGCTACACCCCAAAATCCTCAAAACCGAAATCGTGATAAGCGTAGCACTTCTTGCAGTAGTGATGTCGCTCACATTTAGTGTTAAGATGTTGTGCGCGGCTGGCGCATGCGATCCTGAGGATTTCTATCCGTCTTCCTACATCCTGTACAAGAGCAGTTATACAGACTCGACCGGGAAAAAAGACGTTATATATTCACACTATCAATGGAGTAGTAAGTCAAAATATTTCCAAAGCGGGTACTGGTTTTCATTTGATTACTATAGAACTGTGAGTTGTAGTGACGGGACAGACAAAGACGTCTACGATTACTCACATAAGTTGACTAACCTACCGGAGCCGGTAAAAGAGGATATAGAGGAGTGGAATCCTTGGAATCCCATATGCTACATAATTCCGCGGCTTTGTAACGAGGAAGCTGAAATCAGGACTGAAAGCCCGCAGAATATCCAGTTAAATACATGGTATTATCTACATGTGTATTTCAATGTCAAGAGAGAGGAAAGCTACGGCATGCGTATCGAGCCAGAAGTGGAAACCGCAGGTGGAACGACTACCACTACTTCTTTCTGGGAAGATTGGTGTCTGCTAGCGTGTTACAATACAAGGGCTGGCTCAAGTGGGTGGTAATATGAAGGCGAAGATATTACTAGCCGTTGCCCTGGCCCTCGCCATTGCTGTGGTCGCCATCTACGCCGGCAGGCCTAGTGTGAAGGAGGGTAAGGTAACTGACGAGTTGGGAGAGAAACACGAAATTGTTATTGCCAATTCGTACGTCCTCATAAAACACGGCCCCACTGCTCATCAGAGAGATAGAGATTTTGACAAAATGATGGCTTATGTAGAAGCTAGACAGAAGTCGTGGGAGCGGTGGAGGAAGCTGGTGGAAAAGTACGGGAACGAGACGTACAAGGCGTATGTAGTGCCGTGCAGGCTATATACCGTGGAGGAGTTTGCCTCGTTTGCCAAAGAGCTAGGCATAGTCAACAACATAACAGACATCGCGATGTATGTGTATTACAAAAACGGCACTTACCACGCGTTGGGACACAGCGTTAGGCATGGGGAGGATTTTAACACTTGGCTTAAGTCGGCTGAGGAGGCGGCCTTAATCTCCGCAGGACACTACATTCTATTTCTGCGTTGGGTTGCAGAGAACAACGGTACGTTGCCTCCCAACGCCACGCCGCCGTTTGGCGTAGCTGAGGCTTTGGAGGTGGGGAAGTCAGAGGCTGTGGTGTATATCGGCGCCTTTGTGGTTGAGGCGCCGCTTAGGGAGCTTTACCAACTTTCTAAAAAACCGCAGATTTTAATGGTCGACTTGCCGCTTGACCTTATTTGGAAATATAGAGAGGAGGGCTACCAGGTAATTGTAAAGCGGGTCACATTTGGCGCTGTGTATCTCAGAGAGAAGAAAAATCTCTGTCCTAAGGGGGCCGGGAGAGGGGAATAGAAAACATTTTTTATACAAAAATACTCTCAGTTTTAAAC
>NZ_JBMFKV010000006.1:0-25577 GCF_049971835.1 Pyrobaculum sp. | reverse complement strand
GTCGACGGCGGCGGTGCTCGGCGACCTCCTAGGCGCGTTCATAAAGCGGAGGCTCTGCATGCCGAGGGGATACCCAGCCTTCCCGCTTGATCAGCTAGACTTTCTCCTAACAGCCTTCCTAGTATACAGCCTATACGCAGAGATCCCGCCTATCTACATACTGGCGGCCGTGATAATCACCCCCCTTATACACAGGGCCACTAACTACGCCGCGTACGTCCTTAAGCTGAAGAGGGAGCCGTGGTGACTGGACGTTCACGTATCGCCTCTCTAAGAACGTCCAAAGTTTATTAATTAATTATTTTGCTTCTAGCTATGCATATCGTAATTGGCGACAGAACTACAGTGGCCTTATTTAAGCTAATGGGATTTGAGGGCAGGCCCGTCGAGGACTCGGCGGAGGCGCTTAACTTCGTAGTGAAAAATCTCGATGTGTATGACGCCATCTTCATAACTTCTAAAATAGCGCGGGTTATTAGGAAGGAGCTAGATGAGATAAGGATGAGAAATCCTCGTAAGCTTGTGGTTGAGGTGCCGAGCGTAGAGGAGGGCATGGAGCGGGAGGTAAATTATCTACAGATCGTGAGGCAGGTTTTGGGCGGATAATTTAAAAGTTGTTAAAAAGATGCCCTTATGTCGCTTTTCGAAGACTTAATACGTTCCAAAATTACGGAACTTGAAGAATTAAAGAAGAACCTAGTTATAGAAATCGAGACTAGGATTAGGAGGGATGCCAATGCCTCTCTTAACAAATTTTCAGAACAGATTACTAATGTAGAAAGTGAAGTTGCTCTAGAACGTGAGCGTATTCTCTACGACGCCGTGGTAAGTTCAAGAAAGAAGTTGGCGGAAACTTATGAACAGCTTCTCAAAGACTTGGTTGAGGCGCTTTATGAGGAGGTAGATAAAATAAGAGGTTCAGAGAGATATGTGAAATTTCTCACTAAACTCGTGGAGGACGCCGTGAGATATATACAGTCCAGCGATGTTATTATATACGCCTCGCCTAAGGACAGAGGGGTCGTTGAAGTCATCGCGAGGAATCTTGGCCTCACCGGTTTAATAGGCGAGAGGGACATAAAGGGCGGGGTAATAGTCACATCGCGGGATGGCAGAATAGCGGTTGACTACTCTATCGAGTCGATAGTTAATAACAAGCTGGAAGAGTTAAAACACCTCCTATACCTCGAGACACGATGAGCGGCAAAATTGAATACATCTCAGGCCCCGTTGTGAAGGCTGACCTACCCGGCGCCAGGCTTTACGAGCTTGTCTTCGTAGGCGAGATTAAGCTGTTCGGCGAGGTGGTGAGAGTCCAGGGCGATAAGGCGTTTATACAAGTGTACGAGGATACCACAGGACTGAAGCCGGGGGAGCCGGTGGAGAGAACTGGCGAGCCTCTCAGCGCGTGGCTCGGGCCAACTATAATTGGCAAGATTTACGACGGTGTACAGAGACCTTTGAAAAACATCGAGGAGATCTCCAAAAACCCGTTCATAGCCAGGGGCATAGGCTACGACCAGGCGCCTCCCCTAGACCTGCAGGCCGAGTTCGACTTCAAGCCGTCGGTAAAGCCGGGGGAGGAGGTGCAACCTGGAGATGTGCTGGGCTCCGTAAAGGAGACCGAGCTAATGACGCATTACATCCTCTACCCGCCGTTGCCTGACCACGCCCCTGGCGTGGTGGAGTGGGTGGCCGACGGGAAGTATAAAGTTGACGACGTGATCGCCAGAGTTAAGACCAAGCGAGGAGTTATCGAGGTGAAGATGTGGCATAAGTGGCCTGTGAGGAGACCTAGGCCGTTCAGGGAGAAGCTCCCGCCGGTGGAGCCTCTAATAACCGGCGTCCGTGTAGTAGACACCATGTTCCCAATCGCCAAGGGCGGCGCCGCCGCTGTGCCCGGCCCCTTCGGCTCTGGCAAGACTGTCATGATAAGAACCTTGTCTATGTTTGCACAGAGCAGGTTCATAATCCCGGTGCTGTGCGGCGAAAGGGGCAATGAGGCTGCAGACGCCTTGCAGGGTTTGTTAAAGCTGAAGGACCCCACCACCGGGAGGCCTCTGCTTGAGAGAACGACGATTATCGTTAATACTTCAAACATGCCGGTGGCGGCTAGGGAGGCCTCGGTGTATATGGGCACGACTCTCGGCGAGTATTTCCGCGACCAGGGCTACGACGTGTTGGTTCTAGCCGACTCCACGTCTCGCTGGGCCGAGGCGATGAGAGAGGTGGCTCTCCGCATAGGCGAGATGCCTTCTGAGGAGGGCTACCCGGCCTACCTCCCGACTAGACTGGCGGAGTTCTACGAGAGGGCCGGGCGCGTCGTGTTGCTAGGTAGCAAAGAGCGGGTGGGGTCGCTCACCATAGCCGCCTCAGTCAGCCCGCCTGGCGGAGACTTCACCGAGCCGGTTACGTCAAATACCCTCCGCTTCATTGGGGCCTTCTGGCCGCTGTCGCCTAGGCTGGCCTACAGCCGCCACTACCCGGCTATTGACTGGCTAGTTGCCTTCTCTAGGTACGTGGACACGGTCGAGGTGTGGTGGTCTAAGAACGTGGCGCCGGAGTGGAGAAGGATTAGGGACACACTGCAGTCTATTCTGGTCAAGGAGGCTGAGTTGCAGGAAATCGTGAGGATTCTCGGCACCGAGGCGTTGAGCGAGTACGAGAAGCATATCTTAAACGTGGCGTTTATGGTGAGGGAGGGCTTCCTAAAGCAAGACGCCTACAACCCAGTGGACACGCCATCGGCGCCAGTCAAGCAGTTCTTGTTGATGAAAGCTATCTACACCTACTATGAGGAGGGTCTTAAGGCCATCGAAGCCGGCGTTGCAGCCTCGGTATTGAGAGAATTAGACACTGTCAAGAGACTACCAAGGCTCAGAATGGAAATTAATAACGATGTTGCAAAAGAAGAATTGACTAAGTTCATAGAGTCTCTTATTGCCGATATAAGGAAAGCCGCAGGTAAAAAGGCATAGACGTAGCGGCATTTTTCACTTAATAGGACGCGCTGATGGTCTGCGCGTTTATGATTTTTATGACTGTAGGAGTGTCGTGGGGTTTAACTACGTCGTTGGTGTATTGAAATGTTTTTATACTTCTTGGCGTAGGACGGCGTGGGCAGAGTCACTCTAGGTGTCAAGGAGGTTGCTGTGGTTCCAAAAGAGGAGGCGAGGGAACTCTTGAGGAGGCTGAGGCTGAGGCCTTGGCAACTCCCGTGGATTAGATCCAGCGACCCCTTGGCTCAATTAGCTGGGGCTAAGCCGGGGGATGTGCTTAAGATTGTTAGGGAGTCGCCGACGGCTGGGGAGGCGGTGGCTTATCGCCTAGTGGTGCCGGGGTAATTAAACTTTTTATACTTCACTCTCTGGGGGGGCAATGGTTGATCTCCTCCCGTTGCCTGTAATTACCTCGCCCTCAGACGGGGGGTTCCCCACAAGGGATGACAGGTGGATCTTGGTGGAGAGGTTTATTAAGGATAAGGGGCTGGCTAGCCACCAAATTAAGTCTTTTAACGATTTCTTGGATAAGAAGCTACCTCGAATTGTTGAGGATTTCAAGGTTGTGGAAACTGAGATTAAGGGGCTTAAGCTGGTGTTGGAGAGGATTGAGGTAGGGTGGCCTAGGATTAAGGAGAGTGACGGCTCCGAGTCGTTGATATACCCCATGGAGGCGCGGCTCCGCAACGCCACCTACTCAGCCCCTCTGTACCTAACTGCGACTCTCTACGTCGATGACGAGCCCTACGCCACCGAGACTTTTTACGTCGGAGAGCTACCCATTATGGTTAAGTCTAAGCGCTGTAACTTAACTAGGCTGAGGGCTAGTGAATATGCGAAGAGGTTCGAGGATCCGCAGGACTTCGGGGGGTACTTCATAATAAATGGTAGCGAGAGGGTAATTATATCGCAGGAGGACCTCGTCGCTGATAGGCCTATCTACGACAAGGGCGACAAGCCCTCGGTTAGGTATCTGGCCAAGACCATCTCCACCGGCATTGGGTATAGGAGCACCTTAACTGTGGAGTTCAGCCGAGACGGCGTGATCTACGCCACGCTCTCGGCGATGCCTGTCAAGATACCATTCCCCATATACATGAAGGCCCTTGGCCTTGAGACAGATGAGGAGGTTGTCAAGGCGGTGTCGGACGACCCTGAGATTCAGAAGGAGCTTCTCCCGTCGCTGATAGCGGCTAACCAGATAGCCATCACTAGAGAAGACGCCTTGGATTTCATCGGCGGTAAGGTGGCCGTGGGGCAACCCAGGCCTGTGAGAGTTGAGCGTGCTCTGCAGTTGCTAGACAGGTACTTCCTGCCTCACCTCGGCACGACGGTGGCCGACGAGAAGAGACAACAGGAGATTAGGTTGAAGAAGGCGTTGATGCTTGGGCAGATAGTAAAGGGGCTGGTGGAGCTACACCTGGGCAGGAGGAAGCCCGACGACAAGGACCACGTGGCCAACAAGAGGGTGCGTCTCGTCGGGGATTTGATGACTCAGCTATTCCGCACCGTGTTTAAGCAGTTTCTCCAGGAGCTGAAGAGCCAGTTGGAGAAGTACTACGCCAGGGGGAGGATACCTCATATACAGACGGTGGTGAGGCCCGACATAATTACTGAGCGTGTTAGGCAGGCCCTCGCCACTGGGAACTGGGTCGGCGGCAAGACCGGCGTGTCGCAGATACTAGACCGCACGAACTACCTATCGACGCTGAGTTATCTTAGGCGGGTTGTGTCGTCTCTCTCCAGGACTCAGCCCCACTTCGAGGCGCGTGATTTGCACCCAACCCAGTGGGGGAGGCTCTGCGCGGTGGAGACGCCGGAGGGTCAAAACGTCGGCCTTGTAAAGAACTTGGCACTCCTCGCGGAGATCACCACGGGCGTAGATGAGGGGGAGGTTGAGCAGATGCTGTACGGAATGGGCGTCGTCCCTATCTTAAAGGCAAGGGATGAGGGGGTAGCCGGCGCCGAGGTGTACCTAAACGGGAGGCTCATCGGCGTGCATCCCAACCCAGATGAGCTGGCAGCCGCAGTTAGGGGGCTTAGGAGGCAGGGCAAGATAAGCGACGAAATCAACATCGCCGTGTTGAACGGAGTTGTGTACGTGAACTCGGACGGAGGCCGCATCAGGAGGCCTCTTCTCGTGGTTGAAGATGGTAAATTAAAGCTAACCAAGGAGGTGGTTGAGAGGGTTAAGAGAGGTGATTTGACTTGGGACGACTTAGTGAAGATGGGCATCGTGGAGTACTTGGATGCTGATGAGGAGGAGAATGCCCACATCGCGACGGATCCACATGTGGATCTGACCAACTATACACATGTTGAGATTATTCCCTCGTCTATACTCGGCGCGGTTGCCTCCATAATACCCTACCTTGAGCATAACCAATCTCCGCGTAATCAGTACGAGGCCGCCATGGCGAAGCAGTCGCTGGGTCTGCCGCAGTCCAACCTGCTCTACAAGCTAGACTCCCGTGGCCACATGTTGTACTACCCAGAGAGGCCGATAGTGACGACCCGCGGCTTGGAGCTCGTCGGCTATTCCAAGAGGCCGGCTGGCCAGAACGCCGTTGTGGCGCTACTCACATACACCGGCTACAACATCGAGGACGCCGTCATACTGAATAAGGCATCGGTGGAGCGGGGCATGTTCCGCTCTGTGTTTTACAGAACCTACGAGACAGAGGAGCAGAAGTACCCCGGGGGCGAGGAGGATAGAATTGAGATACCGGACAGCTCGGTGAAGGGGTATAGAGGGCCCGAGGCGTATAGCCACTTAGACGAGGACGGCATAGCGCCGCCGGAGGTGTATGTGAGTAGTAACGAAGTTCTCATCGGCAAGACGTCTCCCCCCAGGTTTTACACGACGCTGGAGGCCGAGCGTATTCTCAAGGAGCGGAGAGACGCCTCAGTCGCAGTTAGGCGCGGCGAGAGGGGCATTGTGGACAGGGTGATTGTCACCGAGTCTCCGGAGGGCAATAAGCTGGTCAAGGTGCGGCTGAGGGAGTTAAGGATCCCCGAGCTTGGGGATAAATTTGCCTCCCGCCACGGGCAGAAAGGCGTCTTGGGGATGTTGCTGAGACATGAAGACATGCCGTTTACAGAAGACGGCATAGTTCCCGACATTATTGTCAACCCACATGCTCTGCCTTCGCGCATGACTGTGGCGCAACTACTGGAGAGCATGGCTGGCAAGGTAGGCGCCTCCACGGGGCATCTCGTAGACGCCACCCCCTTCGAGGGGGTGAAGGAGGAAGACTTGAGAAAGTTGTTGCTGAAGCTAGGCTACAAGTGGGATGGCAAGGAGGTTATGTACAGCGGCATAACTGGCGAGAGGCTGGTGGCCGACATCTTTATCGGAGTTGTTTACTACCAGAAGCTCCACCACATGGTTGCCGACAAGATACACGCAAGGGCGAGGGGCCCCGTGCAGATCTTGACAAGGCAACCCACCGAGGGGAGGTCCCGCGAGGGCGGCCTCAGGCTGGGCGAGATGGAGCGCGACGTCCTCATAGCACACGGCGCCTCTGCCCTTCTGTACGAGAGGCTCGTCGAGTCGAGCGACAAGTACGTAATGTATGTATGCGAACTCTGCGGCCTCCCGGCGTATCTAGACGCCAAGTCTAACAAGCCTAGATGTCCAATACATGGCGACACTGGCCAGTTCGCCAAGGTGGTGGTGCCATACGCATTTAAATTGTTGCTACAAGAGTTGATAGCCCTTGGCATATATCCAAAAATTGAGCTTTCCGAGGTCTTGGATTAAATTTTTTATACTGAACTATATTAGACGCCGTGTCGTTAAGAGAGGAGTTTGATACTATACCTAGAAAGGTAATTAAGTCTATCAAGTTCGGCGTCCTCAGCCCGGAGATTATTAGGAAATACTCAGTGATGGAGGTCACGACTTCTGAAGTGTATGACGAGGGTGGCCTGCCGGTGCGTGGGGGGATTGCCGACAGGCGGCTTGGGGTGGCTGAGCCGGGGGCGCGGTGCGAGACATGTGGACAAACACACGACGTATGTCCTGGGCATTTCGGCCATATTGAATTAGTCAAGCCTGTGGTGCATGTGGGGTTCGCCCGCGTTATCTACGACATTCTGCGAACCACTTGCCCCAACTGCGGGCGTATAATGCTTAAGGACGAGGAGATAGAGAGGTACAGAGAGAGGCTTACTAAGCTTAAGAAGAGGTGGAGGCTACTTGCGCAAAACCTTCACGAGAAGATTAGGAAGAAGGCCGCCGAGCGTGTGACGTGCCCCCACTGCGGCTACAAGAAGAACAAGATAAGGTTCGAGCGGCCGTATTATTTCTACGAGGAGACTGAAGACGGCGCCTTGGTGAAGCTTGACCCCGAGATTTTGAGGGAGAGACTGGCCAAGGTGCCTGGGGAGGACTTGGAGCTCCTCGGAATAAACTCCTCTGTGGCGAGGCCGGAGTGGGCAGTTTTGAAAGTTCTGCCCGTCCCGCCTCCACATGTGAGACCGTCTATACAGCTCGAGACTGGGATTAGGTCTGAGGACGACTTGACGCACAAGCTCGTTGATATCATTAGGATGAATGAGAAGTTGAAAATTGCCATTGAGACCGGCGCTCCTACTAACGTAGTTGACAACTTGTGGGATTTGTTGCAGTACCACGTAGCTACTTATTTCGACAACGAGCTGCCGGGCATCCCCGTGGCTAAGCACAGAGGCGGGAGGCCCCTCAAGGGGATTGCACAGAGGCTGAAGGGGAAGGAGGGGAGGTTCAGAGGCTCGCTCTCCGGCAAGCGTGTGAACTACTCGGCACGCACCGTGATAAGCCCAGATCCGCATATAGGCATAAACGAGGTGGGGGTGCCCTATGACATAGCTAAGGTGTTGACCGTGCCGGAGAGGGTAACTGCGTGGAATGTAGACGTCTTGAGAGAGTACGTCATTAGAGGACCTGAGACTTGGCCAGGTGCTAACTACGTCATTACGCCAGAGGGCCGGAGGATCGACTTGCGCTACGTCAAGGACAGGAAGACACTCGCCGAGAGGCTATCCCCCGGCTGGATCGTGGAGAGGCACTTGATAGATGGCGACATTGTGCTTTTCAACCGGCAACCGAGTCTACACAGAGTTTCAATAATGGGCCACCTAGTCAAGGTGTTGCCCGGCCGAACTTTTAGGCTCCACCTGGCTGTCTGCCCGCCGTATAACGCCGACTTCGACGGCGACGAGATGAATCTACACGTGCCGCAGACAGAGGAGGCTAGGGCTGAGGCTAGGACGTTGATGTTGGTAGAGAGACATATTATCACCCCACGCTACGGAGGCGCCATAATTGGCGCAAGACAAGACTACATCATAGGGGCCTACCTGCTGTCGCTTAAAACTACCTTCTTAACCAAGAAGGAGGTCGCCTTCCTGCTGGGGGCCGGCAAATCGGGTGAGGACCCGCCGGAGCCCGCGATTCTACACCCGGTGGAGCTGTGGACTGGGAAGCAGATAATTTCCCACTTCCTTCCAAGGGACCTCAACTGGGTGCAACCCACGGCATTTAAGTCCAGATGCCAAGATGCCTACACCTGCTCCACTGACGAGTGGATTATAATTATCAACGGCTACATGGTGAAGGGCGTGCTTGACAAGAAGTCGATCGGTGCGGAGCAGGTGGACTCGCTCTGGCATAGAATCGCCCGGGACTATCCGCCCGAGGTGGCCAGACAGTGGCTAGACTCCTCGCTACGGCTCTTCCTGAGGTATCTAGATCTGCGGGGCTTCACATTCGGCATGGATTCCATATATATACCGCCCGAGGCTTATGAAGAGATCGACAAGATAGTGGAAGAGAGCTTGAAGAAGGTTGAGAGCCTTATCGGCGAGTATAGAGGCGGGCGGCTGGAGGCGATGCCAGGGTTCACCGTGGAGGAGACGTTTGAAAACAAGGTGACCGAGATACTATCAAGAGTTCGCGAGGACGCCGCGGTGGTGGTTGAGAAAAATATTGATAAAAACTCTGAGGGCTACCTAATGGCGAAGACGGGGGCGAGGGGGAGCATCGTAAATATAGTACAGATGGTGGCTACATTGGGACAGCAGACGATAAGAGGCGAGAGAATTAGGCGCGGCTTTAGGACTAGGACTCTACCCCACTTTCCCGTGGGAGACATAGGTGCGTTTTCCGGCGGCTTTGTGAGGAGCTGTTTTAGATGCGGCCTTACGCCGGTTGAGTACTTCTTCCACGCCGCCGCTGGGAGAGACGGGTTGATAGATACGGCTGTGCGTACGGCGCAGTCAGGTTATATGCAGAGGCGTCTCATAAACGCGCTTCAAGATGCCTATGTAGCCTACGACGGCACCGTCAGATTCGGCGGGGCCATGCTTCTCCAACTGCTGTACGGCGAAGACGGCGTGGACGTTAGCCGCTCAGACCACGGCAGGGTTACCGATATAAAGTCGCTTAAGATGTCGATAAGATGATGTCGAAACAAGAGCTGTTAGCCAGAGTCTCGCAGGTTTTGCCGCAACCGCTGTATAAAGAAGTGGAGAACGCTGTGAGGGATCTAGATGATGAAAAAGCCCTGAGGCTTATATACCGAGTCTTGAAGCTGTACGCCACGTCGCTGGTGGATCCCGGGGAGGCTATTGGTATAGTTACGGCGCAGTCCATAGGAGAGCCGGGCACGCAGATGATCCTCCGCTCTTTCCACTACGCGGGGCTGAGGGAGTTCTCCATGGCCAGGGGCCTGCCGAGGCTTATAGAGGTGGTGGACGCCAGGCGGAACCCCTCCACTCCGCTGATGTACATCTACCTAAAGCCGCCGCATAACAAGAGTAGAGAGGCCGCCGAGGATGTGGCGAAAAAGATCCAGCAGGTGACGCTTGAGATGCTGGCTAAAGAGGTTGATGTGGATTACGTCGCCGGCGCCATAACGATAGTGCTGGACCAGGACCAGCTGAGGTACCGGGGGCTCAGCGTGAAGGACGTGGAGAAGATCGTAACCAAGGCGAGGGGGAAGGACGTCTCTATATCCATGCGCGGGCACACAATCACCGTGTCTCTCACCACGCCCGACATCCTCAAGATGAGAAAGATTAGGGACAAGGTCCTTCAGACGAAGATATCAGGCATCAAGGGAGTGAGGAAGGTGGTGCTTCAGTACGACTCCAAAAACGACGAGTGGTATATAGTCACAGAGGGGACAAATTTAGAGGCCGTGCTTCAGCTGGAGGAGGTCGACCCGACTAGGACATACAGCAACGATCTCCACGAGGTTGAAGAGGTATTGGGGATAGAGGCCACGAGGGCCCTGGTGGCGCAGGAGATTAAGCGTGTGTTGGAGGAGCAAGGCTTGGACGTAGACATTAGACATATGTACATGGTTGCTGACGCCATGACCTGGTCGGGTAGGCTGAGGCCGATAGGGCGCCACGGCGTCGTGGGCGCCAAGGAGTCGCCGCTCGCCCGCGCGGCTTTTGAGGTGACGGTGAAGACTCTCATAGAGGCGTCTGTGAGGGGCGAGGAGGAGCAGTTCAAAGGCGTCGTGGAGAGCATAATAGCTGGCAAATACGTCCCAATAGGCACAGGCATTGTCCGCCTCTTGATGCAGTTCTAGGTGCATAAATCTTTTTAAAGCTTTCTTTCACCTGAGCAACGTGATTGACATAGGTAGAGAGCTCCAAGTAGCGATTAACACCGGCAAGATAGTTATGGGGTTTGAGGAAACTAAGAGGGCAATACTGGCAGGCACCCCCAGGCTGGTTATACTGGCGGCCAACGCGCCTAAGTGGGCGAAGGAGGATATAGAGTACTACGCTAAGCTGGCCGGCGTGCCGATTTTTGTTTTTCCGGGATCCAGCATTGAGCTCGGCGCTGTTGCTAAAAGGCCGCATAAAATTATGGCCCTGGCCGTTATAGACCCCGGCCAGAGCGAGATTTTGAAATTAGCTGAGCATGCCTGACATTAGGCTCACAGAGGAGGAGATTAGGTACGCCACTCTTTTTGAAAGCATTACCGGGGTTACGCCTATCGACGTCGTCATCGACCCCGAGTATTCGAGGATTATCTACGTTGTTCAGAAAAACCAGGCGGCCATCGCCGTGGGGAGGGGTGGGTCAAACGTCAAGATGCTGAGGCAGATTGTGGGCAAAGATGTGGAAATTGTAGAGAGCGGCGACTCGCCCGAAGAGTTGATAAAAAACAGTCTCTACCCCGCCAAGGTAATTATGGTAAAGGTGACAAAGGCCCCCTCTGGGGCGAAGGTGGCTATTACAACCGTCGCCCCTGAGGACAAGGGCGTGGCAATTGGTAAAAACGGCCGTAACATTGCAAGGGCTAAGTTGCTGGCGAGGCGTTACTACGACATTGAGAAGATAATTCTGGCGTAGGCGTTGTAAAATTTATTAACCGACTGTTGCCACAGGTGCGTGCCTGGTAAAAAATCGCCGTATGGGCTATTTGCAGGTGGAAAGCTGAAAAGAAAGAGGCAGAAATTTAAGTGGAACGACGTGACTTACAAGCGTAAGATGTTAGGTCTTGTTGAGAAGTACGACCCTCTCGAGGGCGCCCCCATGGCGCGAGGTATAGTCCTTGAGAAGGTGGGCGTCGAGGCTAGGAAGCCCAACGCCGCCGTTCGTAAATGTGTGAGAGTCCAGCTGGTGAAGAACGGCAAGGTTGTGACCGCCTTCGTGCCGCTGGACGGTAGCCTAAACTATATAAACGAGCACGACGAGGTGGTAATTGAGCGCATCGGCGGCCCCGAGGGGAGGTCGCTCGGCGACATACCGGGCGTTAGGTTTAAGGTAATTAAGGTCAACGGCGTCTCGCTCTGGGCTATCTGGCGCGGCAAGAAGCAGAAACCGACTAGGTAATGCCCCAGGCGCGGGTTGTTGAGAAGTCGGGACTTTTCTTAAAGGCTGTAGTGGAGGGGGTTGCCCCCACTCTCATCAACTCGCTTAGAAGGGTAATTATCTCCGAGCTACCCGTCATGGCGATAGATTCCGTCGTCGTGGTAAACAACACCTCTGTCATGTACGACGAGATGCTGGCGCACAGACTCGGCCTAATCCCCCTGACGACGCCGCTTAGCGCCCTTCCGCCGATAGAGGACTGTGTCTCCGGCCTCGCCGATCCGTCTGAGTGCAGCGCCAGGCTGACCTTGCAGGTAACGGCAGACGGGGACTTAACCGTCTATTCTGGAGATCTCGTCTCTGAGAGGCCGGACGTCGCACCCGTGTATAAAGACATTCCGATAGTAAAACTAGTCAAGGGGCAGAGCATAGTATTGGAGGCATATGCAAAGCTGGGTGTCGCGAGAGACCACGCCAAGTGGCAAGCGGCGTTGGCCAGCTATTACTACTACCCCCGTGTAGAGGTGAGAAATGAGGAGTGTAGAGAGAGGTGTAGAGAGATCTGCGCCAAGCTTGAGGATCCAATTGAGTGCACGTTTAATAAGGCGTGGACGTGTAAAAATTTGTGTAAAGACGGGCTGGAGGTCGCGTGGGAGAGGAATAAGTACGTCTTCTGGATAGAGTCTTATGGTAATTACGATGTGGAGACCGCACTGA
The DNA here is from genome assembly GCF_049971835.1 of Pyrobaculum sp. Taxonomy (NCBI): domain Archaea; kingdom Thermoproteati; phylum Thermoproteota; class Thermoprotei; order Thermoproteales; family Thermoproteaceae; genus Pyrobaculum; species Pyrobaculum sp. The sequence goes on along the minus strand of NZ_JBMFKV010000006.1, from coordinate 13,043 downwards.
GGGAGGCATTTAGAATTTTAAAGAAGAAGTTCGCCTTTTTTGCCGAGGAGCTTCCCCGCAAGGCATCTGTCCTGGAGAAACTTTAAATACTGATTAACTCGGGGTGACGGTATGCCTCCTAATCCAACAGGACCGACAAATAGGCAGTTGAGGATGCTGAGCCGATTTCTAAGGAAGGCTGCGAGAGCTAATTCTGCAAATATTTGGAGGGTCGTGGCGGAGTTTATCGAGAGACCTAGGAGGCAGAGGGTAGTTGTAAATGTGGGGAAGTTGGGCCGGGTGGTGAGCGAGGGTGAGGTGGTGGTGGTACCTGGTAAGCTACTTGGAGGCGGGCGGCTTGACAAGAGGGTGGTGGTGGCGGCGGTCAGCGTATCTCCCAAGGCGGCTCAGAAGGTGGCGGAGGCGGGCGGGGAGGTGTTGACTATTCCGGAGCTTGTGAGAAGATTTCCAAAGGGGAGCGGGGTGAGGGTGGTGGTATGAATATTGTTAAGAAAACTCTAGATATATCTAAGCTCCCGGAAGACGGCGAGGTGGTTATAGACGCAGAGGGACATGTGATGGGTAGGCTCGCCACGTACATCGCCAAGACATTACTTGAGAAGCCGCGTCTGCGGATTGTTGTGATTAATGCAGAGAAGCTTGTGGTAACCGGCGACGAGAAGATGGTTGTTGAGTGGTTTAAGAGGAGGATAGGGGAGTGGCGTACTCACTACAACCCAGAGAAGGTGGGGCCTAAAGTCCCGAGGAGACCCGACCGCGTGTTTAAGAGAGTTGTGCGGGGGATGTTGCCCAAGGACGTGGAAAGCGGGCGCTTGGCTTTGAAGAGGTTGAGGGTGTACATGTCCATCCCCATTGAGATGTTTGAAAGAAAGCGGGTGGTAGCATACGAGGTTCCCGATGCGAGGCTTAGGGTGAGGCCCTTGTTGAAGTATATAACTCTGGAGGAGGTGTGGCGTAGTGTCGACCCCGCCTCCTGGGAAAAGTGGAGGAAGGCCGTAGAGATTTGGGGTAAAAAATTAAAACAGGCTTCTAGCAGATAGGTATGTCGGCGGGCACGTCCGGCGCCAAGGTGCTACAGGAGGCGCCTAGAGTTGTTATTTCTGTCGGTAAGAAGAAGACTGCCGTGGCTAGGGCCGTTTTAAAACCCGGCATTGGCCGGGTTAGGATCAACGGCTATCCTCTAGAGCTGTGGCCGATAGAAATGGCAAGGGTAAAAATGAGCGAGCCCTTGGTGCTGGCGGGGGATCTAGCTAAGAAGGTGGATATAGATGTAAATGTTTCCGGCGGTGGCTACATGGGGCAAGCCACGGCCGTGAGGATAGCCATAGCGAGGGGACTCGTGGCCTTTTTCCAAAGCCAAGAGCTGAAGGAGCTGTATGAAAAATATGACCCATATATGTTAAAGGGCGACCCCAGACGTACCGAGCCAAAGAAGCCCGGGATAAAGCACGCGAGAAGTAAGAGGCAGAAGGCCTATAGATGATTATCCCAATTCGTTGCTTTACCTGTGGCAGACCGCTGGGCCATTTATACGCAGTTTTCAAGAAGAGGGTGCTCGCCGGGGAGCATCCAGGCGCGGTGTTCGACAGCCTAGGCGTGACTAGGTATTGCTGCAGGAGGACTTTGATGGCGCACGTGGAGTGGATTGAAGATCTCCTTGTATACGAAAAGCGTATCTGAGCGGCGCGTTTCTAGAGCTAAATTTTATATATTGCTAAATACGGCCTTAGCCATGTCGAAAACGCCCCAACAAGTGAAGCTACCCTCTCCAGTCAAGGTACTAACCAAAATGTTGAATAAGGAGATCGTGGCCAGGCTTAAAGGCGGCGTGGCGGTCAGGGGAGTTTTAACGGCGTACGATGGATGTATGAATCTTGTACTGGATGACGCCGCCGAGTTGGATAAGTCGGGAGAGCCGGTGACGCGGTATGGGCGAATTGTCGTGAGGGGGTCCCAGGTAATATACGTATCTGCCAGCGAGGTGGCGCCATGATAGTAGTGGGGAAGGTAGACAGGGAGCCTGTAGCTAAGCGGCTTGTGGAAATAGTTGAGAGAAAGGGACAGGGGCACCCCGACTACATAGCCGACGGCGTGTCGGAGTGGGTTAGTAGATATCTGTCGAAGTACTATCTAGAGCGGTTTGGCGTAATTCTCCACCACAATGTCGACAAGACGCTTGTGGTTGGCGGCCAGGCCGCGCCGCGTTTCGGCGGCGGCGAGGTTCTACAGCCTATATACATCTTGGTCTCTGGGAGGGCCACCTACGAAGTCAGGACTATGGATGGGGTTGTGAAAATCCCGCTGGGCCCCGTGGTGGTGCAGGCAACTAGGGATTGGATAAGGCAACACTTCAGGTACCTAGATCCAGACTCCCACGTTATTATTGACTACAGAATTGGACAGGGCTCAGCTGACCTCGTTGGTATTTACGAGCTAGGCGTCAAGGGGGTGCCGCTTGCCAACGATACCTCGGTCGGCGTGGGCTACGCGCCCCTGACCCCGCTGGAGGAGTTGGTGTACAAAACAGAGCGGTTGCTGAACTCCAGAGATTTCAAGTCCAAGTACCCCGAGGTTGGCGAAGACGTGAAGGTGATGGGGGTGAGGGTGGGAAATGAGGTGAAGTTGACAATCGCGGCGGCTATGATTAGTAGGCTTGTGAAGGACAAGAGCCACTACCTCTCTGTTAAAGAAGAGGTGAAAAACGCCGTTGAGGATCTCTCCGCCAAGGTGGCGCCGGACCTCAAGGTGGATGTTACGGTAAACGCAGCAGACAAGCCTGAGCACGACATCTTTTACCTAACGGTGACTGGGACATCCGCGGAGCACGGCGACGACGGCATGACCGGCAGGGGCAACAGGGCCAATGGGTTAATTACGCCGATGAGGTCCATGTCTCTAGAGGCCGCCGCGGGTAAGAACCCGGTCAGCCACGTGGGCAAGATATACAACGTGGTGGCTCAGAAAATCGCGGAGAGGATATACAAAGAGGTGAACGTAGTCGAGGTATATGTAGAAATCGTGTCTCAGATTGGGAAGCCGATCAACGAGCCGAAGATCCTCAATATCGAGATTATTAAAGAGGGGGAGCTCACCGGAGAGATGAAAAACGAGATAGAGGCTATAGCTAGGGAGGAGCTTGGGGCAATAACGCGGGTTACCGACAGCATACTCAGAGGCGAGGTGTCTCTATACTAACCCCCGGCGGTACTGCTCTACTATCTTTCTGATATCGACGACTTCTCTCTTCTCTAGGCGTTGCTTCACCAGCTCCGTCAGTTGCCTCACCATGTCTAAATCCACTACGTAGAAGTCGCCTAGTTGGAGTTTAGCGACTTGGCGCAACGGCACACCTATCGTACCTCTGGCAACTGCGTCATCCACACTGTCTATGTTTCTGCAGATGGTGCCCACCGCCTCGCCACCTCTGCAGTCCACCACCTCCGACACATGCAGAAGCCTATACCTAGAGCCGTAGCTGGCCAGAACCTCCACGAAGGTTTTCTTAAGCAGTTCGACCTCCCTCTCCTTTTCTGCCACCAGGGCTGACAGCGCCTCTATTCTGCTTTGTAGCTCTCTGTATTTCGCGTCGCGCCACTTGGCATCGTCAAAAGCGCGCCGTAGCTGGGCGTATTCTCTCCTCAACTCCTCAAGCTCTTTCTGCAGTTGCATATTCTCATACTCAAGCGCCTTAAGCCGGGTGGCTAAACTCTCGTCTCTTGCGGCACACGGCTTCTCCACTGTGACGTACACCACCCGGACCTCCCTCTCCTCACGCCTCTTTAAAGCTTCAGACACCGCCTGGGCTATGGAATACCCACGGACCACCAGCGCCTTGGCGTATTCAAGCTGGTCGAACTTCAGTATGCTACCAAACTCCTTCTCAAGCTTCTCGAATTTAGGTCTATACTCCTGGTAGGCTCTGTAAGCCGCAACCAGCGCATCTCTCTCGTGGCTAGTCACCGCCCTCCACCTAATTTTCTCAAGTATCTGGGCCTTCTCCTCAGACGCTAAGTCGCGGCCTGGCGTGTAGACCGCCGCGCCGCACATGGTCGCAAGACGTCTCACGAAGTCGGGCGCCTCGGCGACATCGGTGGCCACTAGCACAGGTACCCCCCACTGGCTGACGTATCTCAAAACGTCTCCGCGGGAGAAGCCGCGGCGAGCCACTGTATCCAACACCTCGCCGTCTAGCGTCATCACGGCTATTCCAGTCACCACGCCGGGGTCAACGCCCACTATGAGAAAACGCTCACGTGCCGGCGCCTTCCCGCCCCTGGCGGGGGCTGAGAATATGGCAACGGCTATGTCTATGCTCCGCATGGGCTTTACATACCTCCTCACCACCTCCCTGTTTGCATACACGACGAATTTCGCCGAAGTAACCTCGCCGGACTCCTCTTTTAGAAACAGGTCGTAGTCGAGCCTCGCCTCTTTTAGCCTTGCCTCTATCTTTGAGGCGATGGCCTTTATTCTGTGGGTGACGTTTCGCATGTAGCGGTTTCTACTCATGCCTCCAGGAGTCGTCGAGATCCTCCTGTGAATTAGTATAATAGTCTCCTCCTCGAAAAGCTTAACCGGCGCGCCGACGCCGCGGCGGGCCAGCATCGCGAGATACGCCGCCGTCTCAAGCGGGTCGAGATGCCCCTTCTCAACTCCGAAGTATCTACCCACCAACTCCTCCATCTTTACGTAGCCCTCGGCCTCCCGCGTCACCTCCACCACGTTAACCACATACGGCAGTTTACCGAGCAACCTCACCACCGGCTTTCCATATTGAAACAACTCGCCCAGGTTGTCGACGGCAAGTGTTTCTATCTTGTATTTTTTAAATAGCTGGGCGAGGCGGTGGACATCTCCAACACCCCTCTCCACCACCTCTTCGTTCTCAAATACTGCATATGCGAATAAGCCCCCCGGCGCAATGTCGACGCCTAAAACCGCCACGTGCTATAGAAACCCCATTTTATTTATTTCTTTAAAGAATTCCCTGGCGCTGTCTATATATCTTATGTCAAGCGCCTCCTCCAGCGGAATCTCCACGCCCCGCTTCTCGAAGAACGCAGACAGGTTCGCAATGTCGCGCTGTAGGTAGCGCCTGGCCTCTGGGTGGCTTGTGGGGACCCACTGAGGCCAGTCAATGACAAAGCTCCTTTTTCCAACGAGTATGTTGTATGGCGACAAATCGCCGTGGATGATGCCGAGGCTCAGCGCTACTTTGATTGTGTGGAGCACGTCGTCTGCAATTTTTTTGAAATCTCCACCTGTAAGTTTGTATAGCTCGACTCCCTCTATGTAGCTCATCACGACTACGTGTCTGTTGTGCGCTATGGGCTCGGGCACGAGGCCGCCGCCTTCAAATATCTTTGACAGTGCGAAGAACTCGGCGGCGGCCGACAGCCTCGTGTTGAACACATCCTCCAAGTGGCTGAATTTAGCCACCCTCGACCTGAACAACTCCTCGTATCTAAAGGCGGAGACGCCCCCGCGGTGGAATTTAACCGCAATTTTAAAGCCTGAGGGGGTTTCGCCTGCATACACCACGGACTCCTTGCCCACGCCGATGGGAGTGGGGGAGAGCCTCAGTATCTTGCGCTGCATGCGTAGTGTGTGTAGCGCAAGGACGTCGTAGCCCAACGCCGTGATTTTCCACCCTCTGTACGGCGCCACGTTCCTCCTAAGGAAACCATGGTAGTGTAGGCGCTTAATGCTGTCCAAAACCTCCTCTCTCCTGTATCTGGCCCACCTCGCTATAAGCTCCTCGGGGACAAACTCATGGCGTCTGTGCCCGGCTTCTATTATCCTCAATATCCGGAGGTCACGTTTCTCAAGGCTACGGTAGGCCTCGACGACGCTTTTAATCACAGTTAAATATTGACTTAGGATATTTAAGACAATGAGGCGGGTGGTCACCCTAGTCGCAAAGGAGCAAGCCGAGGTGGGCCACAGATTCCGCGTAGTCAGCATCCCAGACGAGTGCAGAGAGTGTAGACTCTTCCCCGTGTGTCTGGGCAGGCTGACGCCGGGCAGGAGCTACAGGGTAGTGGAGTTGAGGCCCTCGATGGGCCAGCGTTGTAAGATAACTGGCGGCGAGATGGTGCCCGTGGTGGTGGAGGAGGCGCCTCTGGTTGGCCTGCTCCCCATAAACAAGGCCCTGGAGGGGGTCGTCGTGACTTTTGAGGAGGAGTGCGCTGGATGCGAGGGCTGTCCCTCGGAGGGCGTGAAGAGGGGGGAGAAGATAAAGGTGGTCAAGGTGTTGGGGAGGAGGAGGTGTGGAAATAGGGATTTTGCTATTGTCGAGTTCTACGTCGTATCTCCGCCTTCACTCTTAGTATCAAATGCCTCAGCGGCTTCTCCAGCCCCCTCTCGCGCGCCTCCTTCACGACGTCTTTCAAAACATTCCTCGCCTCGGTGACCTTCCCCTCCGCGGCGAGCTTCTCCGCCTCTCTTAGACGCATTACTAATCTGCCAGCGACTGCGTATGTCTCATCAGCCATGTGGGGTCAAATGCGCGTTCTTTAAATGTTTTAAGTGTCGCATTTCGCCTCACTGTGGATAGAGTAGCTGTATATATTAAGAACCTTGAGGAGGCCTTGGGGAGCCTCGTTTTGAAAGACCCGGCTTATAGAAATCTTGTAGATCTGGCGCGGGCGTATCTAAAGGACTCTAAGTACTACTACTCCGTAGGTGATCGGGAGACGGCGTTAGCCACTGTTTCGTATGCGGAGGGCCTTCTCGACGCCTTGAGACTTATTGGGGTGGCCGACTTCGTCTGGAAGAGGCCCAGCGAGATTAAGAATACCAGAACCGTGATGGTGGCAGGCACCTTCGAGATCCTGCACCCCGGCCACTTGTCGTATTTAAAGAAGGCGTGGGAGCTTGGCTACGTCGTGGCAGTTGTGTCTTCAGATGAAAACGCTGAAAAAATAAAGAGGCGGAGGATTGTGGTGCCTCAGCGGCAGAGGGCCGAGGTTCTCTCCTCCCTCTACTATGTCCACGAGGTGGTGCTGGGGCGGCCCGGCGATATTTTCGACGTGTTCCACATGGTTAAGCCCGACGTAGTCCTCCTGGGGCCTAACCAGCATGTGTCTGAGGACGTGGTGAAGGAAGAGGCTAGGAGGCGGGGCGTGGAGGTGGAGGTGGCGAGGGTGGACGAGCTTAGGCAGTGCGAGCTCTGTAGCACCACGCGGATAATTGAAAAGATTATTTCCACATTTACGCATTAATGCCCCTCAACATAGAAGCCGCGCGGCGTGTCCAGGAGCGGCTCGCCGGTAGGGTGGTGTTTCTACCCCTCCCGCCTGTGGAGATCGTGGCGGGTCTTGATGTGGCGTATGTAGGAGACACGGCGCTGGGCGCCGCCGTCGCAGTCAGGTTGGCGGATCTCTCGGTGGCGGATAGGGCGTGTTCTGTTACGAAAAGCGTCGTGCCCTACGTCCCCACGTTCCTCGCCTTTAGAGAGCTAACCCCTATGCTTAGAGCCTACATGAAGCTGAGGGCCAAGCCAGATGTAATTCTCGTGGATGGCCACGGCGTGGCCCACCCGCGGAGGTTCGGAATCGCCTCACACCTAGGGGTTGTCCTGGGGAAGCCTACTATAGGCGTCGCGAAGTCAAGGCTCTACGGAGTAGAAAAGGGCGACGTGGTGGTAGACCCGGAGACGGGAGAGGTCTTGGCTAAGGTGGTGAACTGCGGAGGGAAGAGATACGTTTCGGTGGGGTCGCACGCAACTCTCTCCGACGCCGTGAGGTTGGTGGAGGATCTCTGCAGAGGGGGGGATGTCTACCCGCTGAAAGCGGCCCATGACCTTACCCAGGTTATGAAAAAGGCGTGGCGCCGGGGGGCGTTATCTCACGACGAGTACGGGGACTCTTGCCCTTGAGACCACCGCCTGCGACACCGAGCCCAGCACCAGGCGTTGCAGTGCGGAGAGGCCGCGTGACCCCATCACTATTAGATCAACCTCCTTCTCCTCGGCGTAGTTCAGAATTTCGTCTGCCGGCGTCCCCGACCTGACAGCGACCTCCCCCACCTGTAGCCCCTGTGACTGCACGGCCTTTGCGGCCTCCCCCGCTATTCTCCCGGCCTTCTCTAGGGAGATCTGCGAGGGGTCTGTGGCAACCGTTATAATATGTATAGAGGCCCCAAAGGCTTTTGCGAGAGCTACGGCGTGTTCAATCGCCTTCTTGGCGTGGTCTGAGCCGTCGTAAGCAACTAGAATTTTCTTATACATGTAGATTAGAATGTATCCACTTATTTATTTTCCTCCCGATCCCAAAACCAGCAACCCCCGGATGAAGTATCTCCCCAGCGCTATGAAGAGCAGTAGCGGAGGTAGTGATGCTATGAGGGCCGCAGAGAACATCTCGTTATAGAGATTTCCAGACTGCCCCACGTAGCTGAAGACCTTTAGCGTTATGTGATTGTTGTAAGTTCTAGAGAGCACAAGCGGTATGAAGAAGTTATTCCACCCATTGATCGTCAAATAGGTGGCCGTCGACGCGAATGCTGGACCTAAGAGGGGCAACACCGTTCTTGTGAATATGGCGAACTCGCCAGCGCCGTCAACCTCAGCGGCTTCTACAACCGTCCGTGGAAGGGCTGTTATGAATATCAACATCATTAACGTGGCAAAGGGTATGTAGAAGATGAGTAGGCCTAGGGCTATGCCATATAGGGTGTCAAATAGACCTATTTGTGTCATGAAGCGCGCGAGTGGGACCACTGCCGATTGGTATGGTAGATAAGTAGACACAGCCACAAGTATGAGCAACACGTCTTTTAACTTGGTGGTAGCTCTCCAAAGGGCGTACGCCCCCAAGGCGCCGATGAGGGTGGCGCCTAAAGCCGTAGGGATAACTACTATAGTCGTGTTGAGCAACACTGGGGCCAGCTCCCCGGCCACTTTGCTTAACGTGGCTAGATCCACATTTAGAGATGGCATAAAGACCGGCGTTGTCAACACTTCCGATAAAGGCTTTAATGCGCCGATTACTAATACATACAGGGGGAGGGCCCAGAGAGCCCCCAGCGCCAATATGGCGAGATATATGGCAAATTTCATCTTATCCATTTCTTTAATCCGAACAGGGAGTAGGGAATTACTATGACGGCCGACAGAGCTAGGATTACTACAGCGGCGGCGCTTGCCACCGCTAAATAAAATGCAGTGAATTTCATAAAGGTGTACATAACCAATGTCATAATATTAGGATTTATAAATAGTATTGAATATGGTAGATCAAACATCTGTATAGAGAATAAAGTGAAAAATATTGTAGATATTATCAAGCTCTGTTTTGACTGGGGTATGACGACCCTCAGCATTGTGTAAAGCCGCCCTGCTCCGTCTATCTGCGCAGACTCTAATTGAGACTTATCCACGTTATAAAACATCGCAAGGTAGAACAACGTGGCGAGCCCGGAATAAACCCAGACGGAGACTAGTGCTATGCTCCAGAACGCGTTCTCGCCTTGGAGTGGGTTGCCCAAAAACCAGCCGATTCCCCTATCTGCGTCAAGTAGCCAACGCCATATTATACCAGACGCCACGAGTGAGATCGATAGGGGGTATATGAAATACGCCGTGAGGATATTCCTAGCACGTGCATTATTTATGTTGTAGATCAGCGACGCCGTCAAGAGGCCCACTAAATTGCCAAGAGCGACTAATACAGAGATCCAAAGAAGCGTCTTAACCAGCGCAGTCTGGAATAGCGGGTCTGAAAATAGTTGTGAGTACGTGGCCAGTCCCACGAATTGGTAGTCGGGGCTTAGCACTGAGTAGTTGGTAAATGAGTAGTATAGATTCCACGCTATAAAGACGTAGAGAAACGCCGTCGTTAAGAAAAGGGGGATGGAAAAAAATATTAGTGATATTCTCATTTAACCCAGGGCGGGTTGTAGCCGCCGAAGGGCTTCCCCGGCGCGCCCATGTACCAGGTGTCTTTCCATAGAGAGCGCTCGGTCCCCAGCGCTTTTGCCAGTGTGTCGTACCACAAATCTGATCTACCGGTCTGGACGAGCACTATTGACTGTTGCATAAGTGTTTGCCACACGTCTGAAAACAGAGCTCCGTGTGTGAGACTAAAGACGTAGGCCTTTGCCCCCCTATACTCCTCAACCTCCCACCGCTGTATAGAGGTGGGGTAGATCGACGGATCTATGTTCTTATACACCGCTATAGATCCCTTCAGTGGGTTGAATATCGACTGGCCTTCTGGACCTGCGAAGAACTTCACAAACTGAATTCCTAGATCTGTCGTGGGACCGCCCGCCGGCACCGCCACCGAGTCGATAACTAAGTTGTAGATGCCTTGCGTGCCTGGGAATGGTGCCACTATGATGTTACAATCAGGCGTCACCGCCGTATATGGACACATTTTTGTCTGTGGATACACGTTGTATATCAGACCAACTACCCAGTCGCCATCTACGTGGGCTAGTCCCTTACCTGCGACAAGGTCGGCTACTGCACCTGTCCAGTCAAGAGCTGGCCAGTTCGCTGGGAACGTCTTGGCCAGCGACATGAACGTCTCTGTGGCCTGCCGCAACGAGGGATCGTCAGGCGGAAGCGTGCCGTACATGAACATGATGAATTTCTGGGGGCCAGCTACCGCTAGGAATACTTGTTCCCATAGATGTAGAATAGTGAATTGATCGGCGCCAGCCTGGAGCATACATGGAACCCCCGCTGAGGATGCCTTACTGCACAGCGCGACCAAATCTTCAAGCGTCTTGGGTACCGAGCCGCCCAGCTTCTCCAGGACTTGTTTATTTATGAAGATTAGATTGGCACGGTGTATATTTACTGGCAGGGCATATACCTTCCCGTTAAGCGAACACGCAGAGAGGACATCTGACGCTTGCGCCGTCATGTCTATTTCCTTGGCTACTTGGCTCAGCTCTACGAAGCTAGCTTCGCCCTTTGGCGCGACGTATATATAGCTCAGCATCTCGGGTCCGCAGTGCACCTGAAACGCCGCCGGCGGGCTACCCGCCTGCATTAATGCAAGAATTGCAAACTTCGCATTTACACCGGCGCCCCCGGGCACCGCCGTCTTTTCAACCTGTATACCAGTTTTCTTAGTGAAGTTGCCAATCACAGCGTCAATAGCAAAACGCTCAAGCCCAGCCCACCAGGTGTAGAACGTAATTTTCTTAGGCGCGGAGATTGTTGGGGAGGTAGGGGGTTGCGCCGTAGTTGTCGTCTGCTGGGGCTGAGACATGGTGCCCAGGAAATATGCAACAGCGGCGACAACGACCAGCGCGAGGATAATCGCAACTACTTGAGTCAACTTCATAAATACTACGTTAACTCTGTTCTTAAAAATATTAATCTATAAAGCGGGAGATTTTAACTATATAGAGTATCATGTTATTAACATAACGCCAGAGTTGTGGGTAGGAGAGTGGCGCCGGGGGTGGGATTTGAACCCACGCCCCCTGTGCGGGGACGGGATTTCTCACGCCGCGTCTCGAGTCCCGCGCCTTGGGCCGCTCGGCCACCCCGGCCTTTTCTACCAATGTCTCGATTTATAAAGTTTGTCTTTTGTGTGGCGGGGCTCGGCTGGGGGTGAAAATTTTATATAGTGGGCCCATTGCGGGGTCTATGTCTATTAGGGGGGCGAAGTTCCACGGGCCGTCTCCGCCGTCTGACTCGACTACTAACTGGGTTTTGGCGCCTCTGGAGAGAGGTGTGGTTTTTGCTTGTCCTAACTGTGGCAAGACGACGGTTATCAGAAGCGCCAGGTCTAGGAAGCTTGGGGTGACGTATCGCTGTCCTGAGTGCGGCTTTATAGGTCCCTGATCTGGGGGTAATCTTTTTATACACGATATGTTGCTGAGGCCATGTCGGCGGAGGTTGCGTTGGTCTACAGAGTTCTGCCCGACAGCGTCGAGGTAGATGTGGAGAAGTTGAAGAGTAATGTTATTAATAAGCTGTCGCCGAAGTACAAGGTGGATAAAGTTGAGGTGGAGGAGATTGGCTTTGGGATCAAGGCCCTTAGGTTCTACATAAGGATGCCGGAGTCGGACGAGTACAGCTCAGATGAGGTGGAGGAGCTGTTGCGGTCGGTCAACGGCGTAGGCAACTACGAGCTGGAGTACTTTTCGAGGCTGAGTTTTTGATAGCAAGTTTTTATACCTAGATCGGTTTATCAACCGTGTCTGAGTGGGTTGAGTTGAGAGTGCAGGAAAGCAAGGCGCGTGACGCCAACAGGCCCGTGGTTAGGATCGACCCCGAGGTTATGGAGAGGGCCGGTATTGTGGTGGGTGATGTTGTGGAGATTGTGGGGAGGAGGAGGACGGCGGCCAAGGTGTGGAATGGATTGCCTGAGGATAGGGGGAAGGGTGTCATTAGGATGAACAGTATCTTGAGGAAAAACGCCGATATTTCGCTAAACGAGACTGTAAAAGTGAGGAGGGTTGACCCCAAGCCTGCCGCCTTCGTGAAGCTGGCGCCCGTATCCATGACCATAGCGGTTGATGCAAACTTTTTGCAGTACATCAAGCAGAGGCTTAGGGAGTACGTGCTGGTGGAGGGGGATATGTTGCAGATATACGTCTTGAGCCAGCCGCTTACGTTTCAGGTGGTTCAGACAAAGCCGTCTAACACGGTCCTCATAATTACGGAGGACACCCAGATCCAGATCTTTGAGAAGCCGGTGTCCGGCGTCAAGATACCGCATGTTACCTGGGAGGATATTGGTGATTTGGAGGATGCTAAGCAGAAGATTCGTGAGCTTGTGGAGCTTCCTCTTAGACATCCCGAGCTTTTTAAGCATTTGGGTATTGAGCCGCCTAAGGGCATCCTTCTGATCGGCCCTCCGGGGACTGGGAAGACTCTCTTGGCTAAGGCTGTGGCTAACGAGGCTAATGCCTACTTCGTGGCGATTAACGGGCCGGAGATTATGTCTAAATACTACGGCGAGTCTGAGGCTAGGCTGAGGGAGATATTTGAAGAGGCTAAGAAAAACGCCCCAGCAATAATCTTCATCGACGAGATAGACGCCATAGCCCCAAAGCGGGAGGAGGTGACTGGGGAG
>NZ_JBMFKV010000005.1:0-28767 GCF_049971835.1 Pyrobaculum sp. | reverse complement strand
GTTGCTCAGCATATAGAACCTACTTTTGTTTTTTGCATTTTTGCCGAGGCTGAAAAACCTCGTTTATAGCATCCACTGTAATCCCTCGCCTCCTTTTCTCACTAGGTTTGAGTCGATCTACTTGTCTATGACTTCTGTATAGAGGTAAATCTTGCTTAGGGCGGTTGCCCACTGCTTTCCTGAGTCCTCTGCCCACTCCTGGTAGTAGGTAGCGGCCGCCGCTTTCCCCAACATGGCTAGTAGTTTTTTCGAGTGTAGCTCTACGCCGTCTTTCAACGCCTCTGTCGCAAAGTCTTTGATATTTTGTAGGGCGGCTGTGAGTTTGTGTCTCGCCTCTTCGTCGCGTAGCTTGTTTATCCTAGTTGCTAGGTCCTCAAGTAGGGCTTTTCCAGCGTCTTTGCGGTAGAAGGCCTCGGCCATGTCGAGAGACTGGATGTTGCTTGTGCCTTCCCAAATCGCCGTGACCAGCGCGTCTCTGTGGATCTTCGCCATGGGGAACTCCTCCAAGAAGCCTATCCCGCCCATAACCTCCATGGAATACCTTGTTATTTCTATTGAGGTCCAGGCGGCGAGGTTTTTCACTATGTGTGTATGGAGCCTTGCGTAGTGGTAGGCGGGGCTGTAGGGGGGCCTCTCTGCATACGCCACGTCGCTGAAGGTTTTCGCGGCGGTGAGCGTGTATAAAAGCGTTGCCTGTAGCTTGGCCTCCATCTCCACCAAGTCGCGGAGGTAAAGCGGGTGCTCCACCAGTCTTTTTCTGAAGGCTCTTCTCTCGTTTCCGTAGAGATACGCCTCCCACAGAGCCTTCCTCGCCAGGCCGAGGCCGGCTGTGGAGTTGTCGATCCTGGCTATTGTCAAAATTTCCAACGCGATGTAGATGCCTATGTCGAGGGTCCCCAGTAGGTGGGCTTCGGTATCTCTAAGCTCTACTTCTCCAGTTGGGACGGTGACCGTGCGCAGTTTGTCTTTTAGCCTGAGTATTTTCCAGTTGGGTCTGCCGTTTGGTAGGTAGGCTGGGGCGAAGAAGGTGGCGACTCCCTTCGCGCCGGGCCTGGGCGGCGTTGGCTTGGCGGTTATTATGGCGGCGTCTGCCAGCCCCACGTTGGAGGTGAAGTACTTAATTCCTCTAAGTCTCCACTTTCCCTCCCCGCTCTGTTGAGCAACCGTCTCCAATCCGCCTAGGTCGCTGCCGGCTTGTACTTCTGTGTAGAAGGTGGCGCCCATCCAAGGCTTTTCTCTTTTCAAGAAGTTGGGGAGATACAGGGCCTTAGCCTCGTCGCTTCCGTACTTGGCGAGGCCATACGCCGTCTGCTCGGTGAGTGTGATTGTGCAGAAGAAGCCCGCGTCGGATATGACGTAGCCAGAAATGAAGTGGTACAATAGATCTCTTTCACCTGTGATCGTCTTCGAAACGACGCCGTGTCTCAACAAGTCGTATAGAGTCTGGAGATGGCTGGGCGACACCTCTACGTAGTTTATCTCCTCGCCGCGGACGCTCCACATCTTTAAGACAAGGCTTCGCGTAGTGGTCGACGTAGTACGCCTCTTCTATCATTTTCGTAGAGACGTAGTGACCTAAGGCGTCCAGGTCTGTATCGGGCTTAAAATTGAGGTTGTTGAGAAAGTATTGCAAAGGCTTGTCATGGCTGTAGTAGTTCTTGCCGGTGGTGAGCTAAAGTTTTTGAAACATGGTGTACTTCAAGGTTGTATTTTAATATGTAATATAGAAGATGCAGTTAAATTGACTGCAAAGTAAAGCTGAAATAGATTTTAAACCTACTATCGTAATTCACCGGGTTGAAAACCATAGATGATGAAGATTTCGACGAAAAATGAATTCTGTCCTATAATCAGTCAATATTAAAGTATTAGAATCGTTACGTGTGTCTAGGTATGGCACGGAAATTTGTGTCGGGGGCTGAGGCTGTCTCTAAAATTCCAGATGGGGCCGTGGTGGCTATTACAGGCTTCAACGCCGCCACGGCGCCTTTCTACCTAATTGACGAGTTGATAGAGAGGTATAGGAAGACGGGGCACCCGAGGGGGCTTTTCATAATTTCGGACACCCTCCCCGCAATACCCGGCTTTGGTCTTGACAAAGTTGGGAAGCTGATCCTGGAAGACCCGCACCAGGACTTTGTGAGGGGCTTTCTGCTACCGTTCTACGGCTGGGCGCCGGAGTTGCAGAAGGCCGTCATGAAGAACTTGGTGGAGGCCTACACTTGGTCCATTGGCATCGCCGCTAGATGGTTCCGCTCCGTTGCCGCCGGGGAGCCGGGGCTCTTCAGCCGGGTGGGCCTAGGTACATTTGTAGACCCGCGGCAGGACAACTGCTTTCTAAACGAGCTGGCTAGGGAGAGGAAGACCGTCACGGTTGAGCTATACGAGGTGCATGGAAGAGAGTACCTGCTTTACAGAGCCCCCAAGCCGAATGTGGCTCTGGTGAGGGTGACGACGGCTGACGAGATTGGGAACTTGAGTATGGAGCAGGAGGCGATATACGGCTCCGTCCTCGCCGTGGTGCAGGCGACCAAGGCCCACCCCGGCGGCGTCGTGATCGCACAAGTGCTGAGGACGGTGACGCTGGGGGAGATCCACCCCAAGCACGTGGTGGTGCCGGGGCCCTTAGTGGACTACATCGTCGTTACTAAGCGGGGCTCGGAGGTGGAGAAGTACCACTGGCAGAGCGGCTCCTTCGACTTCAACCCTGTCTTAAGCGGCGACGCGCCTTACAGTGCGGCGTACAAGCCGGTGGAGCTAACTATCGAGAGGGTGGCGGCTCGGAGGGTTGCCGTAGAGCTGGTTAACTTGGTGGGGAGGCTGGGGCGACCCGTGATTGTCAACCTCGGCATCGGCACGCCTACGATGGTAGCTGACATCGTTAGAGAGGAGAGGCTAGACGAGTTCATCCACCTAACCGTCGAGTCGGGGCCCTGGGGAGGAGTCGCCCTCATGGACGTCGACTTCGGAGTCGCCATGGGGCCCTACGCCATTATCCCAATGCCCGATCAATTCACCGTGTACGAAGGCGGCGCGATAGACGCCACCTCGCTGGGGTTTATGCAAATTGACAAGGAGGGCAACGTCAACCCGTCGTTTATGCCCGGGAGGCTTCCCGGGCCCGGCGGGTTCCCCGTCATCTCGACAGGCTCCCCCAGGGTGTACTTCGCCGGTGGGTTCACCGCAGGCCGGAGGAACATAGCGGTGAAGGACTGCAGGCTGGCAATCGCCGAGGACGGCCCCATTGTCAAATTCGTGGAGCGCGTCAACAAGATCGTCTTCAGCGGGAGGTACGCATTGGAGGGGGGGAAGGAGGTGCTCTACATCACAGAGCGGGCGGTGTTCAAACTGACGCCAAGCGGCCTGGAGCTCGTGGAGGTAGCCCCAGGCGTCGATCTCGAGAAAGACATCTTGGCTAAGATGGAGTTCAAGCCGGTGGTGAGGCACGTCGAGGAGATGGATAAGAAGCTCTTCTGTGAAGAGAGGCTGGGGCTGAGGGAGAAGGTTCTTGAAATGGTAAAAAGATAAATTTAAAAGGCGAAGTGTACAGGATAAGGTGATTAGAAGAGATAAGCCCTCTGTCCTCGTTGTAAGTGGCAGATCCGACTTGACGAAGTACCTTTCGCAGACTCCTCTCTACTTCGCATACCGCGGCCCCCACGGCGACTGGTTCAGATCGGTGGCCGAGAGGCATGTGGACTCCGCGGAGTGGCAACTCCTCCCGCCGGCGGAGGCGAAGGCGGCTACTCGCAGAGATCTGCTGACGGGCGGCTTCCTGAGGCTGAGGGACACTGTGGCGGTGAGGCAGGACAGGTGTATATGGTGCGGCCTCTGCGCCTCGCTCTGCCCAGCCTCCGCCTTTGAGTACGTGGAGAGGCGCGTGGCGAGGGTGAGGTACGAGTCTTGTATCGACTGCGGCCTCTGCAACGCCGTGTGCCCCGTTGATGCCGTGCAGATGCCCTCCCTCCCCGACGCCTACCTCGCGGACTTGGTAAAGACCGCCCCGGCGCCGCTTAGGTTTATCTGCGACTACGCCTTCCAAGACGGCGACGAGGAGGGGATACGCGTTAAGTGCATCGCCGCAATTCCAAAGCAGTACCTCTACCTCGCCGCGGCGAGACACGGCGAGGCCCGGGCCCACTGCTCAAGAGGCGAGAGCTGTCACCTGTGGCCGGCAGCGGCGAGGTGGGCAGAGGGACTGGATAGAGAGGGGAGAGATTTCGTGGTGAAGACGGCGAGAGCCCACCTGGAGCCGGGGGATAGGTGGCAGACGAGGATGCTGGCCGCGGCCCTGGGAATGCCCGTCGGCCAGCTAGAGGTAGCCCAAGGCTGTACCTTGTGCGGGGCGTGCGTCAACGTCTGTCCAACAAACGCCCTGGCTCTGAAAGGCTACGAGCTGAGGATAGTACCGGCTTTGTGTATAGCATGCGGCGTATGCGCCGACAAGTGCCCAGAGCGGGTCATCAAGGTGTTAAGAAGAGCCGTGGAGAAGCCGTACGAGACGCAGACGCTGTACCGCGACGCCCCGGCTAGGTGTGTCTCATGCGGCAGGCCCCTCCCCTACACGGAGACCATGGCGAGGAAGCTGGCGGAGCGCCTCAAGTCTAGGGGGTTGCCCCACGACCACGTATACCTATGTGAAGAATGCCGCTTCAAGACCTCGCCCGCCTAGCCCTGACGGCGTGCCTTTCCCCCTCCCGCCAGACATCCACAACGACGTAGCGGAAGAGGGGGAGGATTAGTCTAAGGACCTTTACGCAGTCCTCGTCACTTGTCTTAACAACCAGCTCCTCAGGCCCCCTCTCCTTAATATACTTCACAGCCTCAATAGAGCCCTGGGGGCAACCCGGAACCTCAAGAACATCCATAGGAAGGAGAATATTAAATTTTTAAAAAAATAACCAAAACTGGCGTAGCTATTCTACGCAGGGTTGCCGGCGTACCAGCCGCACATTTTGCAGTACCTCCCGTCGGTTTCTGCGCCGCATACAGGACACGGCCTTGCACCTTCACGCGCGTAGGACAAGCCCATGTTGCGGAATAGGTGGTAGAGATACCTCGCGGCGCCTTTTACCGGGATATCTACATGAACCTCTCTGCCCCGCGCGGCGAGTACGTCGTAGAGTTTCTTGAAGCCGCTACCCACCTCAATTGGGTCTTTCCTCCGGCGCCCCACCCCGCCCAGCGCCTTTTCGAGCTCAAGGCGCAGTAGGCACTTCCCCACCCCGCACTTTATCTTCTCCTCGAGGGGGATTGACATGAGGAACTCCTCTATCTCGAGAAACGGGGCTTTTACAGAGACGCCTAGGGCCTTTCCGATGTCAAAACTACAGAAGTACCACCGGCCCCGCATTTGGCGTAGATAGCTGGCCAGCTCGTCAACTCCCTTTCTCAACATAAAGTCGTAGCCGATGCAGAGCTCGTCTCCGCCGTCCCCCGTACAGACTCTAGAAAAGCCGCGCATCTTGGCCTCCAAGAGGCCGATGTAAACAGCGGCGCAGTTCACCACCTCCATGGGATTAAACACCCGGAGAATTTTCACAACCTCGGCAACTGCCCCCAGCGCCTCCTCCACAGTTACGTATCTCACCACTAGAGGCATGCCGAGCGCCTCGGCGGCGGCGACAGCGTACTGGACGTCGCTACCCCCTCCGCCGAGGAGCTGGATGTTTATAAGCAACGGCCTCCCCGGGGCGTGTACATACGCCACGGCGGTGGAGTCGACGCCCCCGGAGAAGAGAACAGCCTCACACGGCTCCCTAAGCGCTACGTCTCTCAACTTATCCAGTATCACACGCTAGAAAACTCCTATATATAAAGGATGTTAAGCCAATATTTAAAAAAAGTCTGAAGATCTCGACACGATGAAAATAGCATTCTATTCAGGCGGCAAAGACAGCGTCTACGCGTATCTTCTGGAAAAGCCGGTGGACCTCCTCTTCTTCTCCATATACAGCTTTCCGCGGCCTTCGCCGCATATCGTAAACATAGGCAAAGCGCTGGAGCTGGCGGCGGCGTTGGGCGTTCCCGTAATAGCGGCGCCGTTGCCCAAGGGCCGGGAATTTAACTACAAGGCGGATTTGCTCAAGAGGCTGGGCGCCTCCGTCCTGGTAGCGGGCGACCAAGCCGTGGAGGACCACCTGGCCTACATGAAGAAGCTGGCTGACTCCGTTGGGGCGGAGCTCAAGGAACCCCTCTGGGGAAGGGACCCGCGGGAGGTTCTCATGGAAGAGGTCAAGCATATGGATTTCGTAGTGACCGGCGCCTTCCACAGGGAGTTGATATGTAAAGAGGTCAATGGAGAAAACGTGTTGGAATTCCTAGGGTTGCTGGAGAGGCTTGGGGTTGACCCCATCGGAGAGAGGGGCGAATACCACAGCCAAGTTGTGCGGGTTGGGGACGTGAGGGTGGAGTACCGTTGCGGCGGTGTGATGGACTTCGGCGGCTACTACATCGCCAAGCTGTTATGACCGGGGTGAGGGTGGAGGAGGGCGGGCTATGGGTCGAGGCGCCGGGTCTCGCCCTGTCCTCGACCGTAGACGGCGGGCTTAGGCGAGTCAAGGGCGCCGTTTTTAGGCAGGTCCGGGGGCGCGCGACGTGCGGCGAAATGGAGGCCGGGGCTTATCCAGACTACCTAAATTTCTACACAGCGGTTGACGTGGAGAGGCGCCACGCTGTGGTTAGTGGGGGCTGGGTGGACGTGGTGGCCACCGCTGGTTTAGGCAACACCATCAACGTCTTGGCTGTAATGCGCATAGAGCCCGACGCCAGGGCCTTGGCAGACGCCTTTAGACTCGCCGCAGAGGCCAAGGCCGTGGCCGCGTGCGACTTGGGGATTAGGCGCGGGGGCCGTAGGGTGGGAGGCGACGTCTCAGACGCCGTGGCTGTCGTGGCGACGGGCGGGGCGGCCAAGCGCTACGTCGGGCTGGGCACCGATGTGGGGGAGGAGCTATATAGGCTTGTCCGGGAGGCTGTGGTGAAGGCGCTCGGCGACTTGGGGGTCGACTGGGAGCTTAGGCAGAACCTCGGCGTGGGCTACGGCGACTTGCTAAACGCGGCTATGGAGATATACTCCAGGGCCCCCGTCCCAGGAGCCGGGGATGTGGGCAAGGCGGTGAAGGAGATGCTGGACGCCTACCTGGCCGATCCCAATGTCTGGGCTTTTATATACGCCGCGGGGGAGCTAGACGCCAAGGCCGCGGCTGGTTGCCACCGGGGGCTCACGGCGGAGGAGCACGCGGGGGACAGCAAGAAGATTATTGCCGACGAGGCGCTGGGGGTGGCCCTGGCCCAGTACATAAACGGGTTCAAGGCTGTGGAGATGATGTACTGGATAGATAGAGAGAAACCGGGGCCCCTGGCCGATCTGCCGATGTACGCCGACGACGTCGCCGCAGCCCTCCTTGCTGGAGTCTTGTCGAGGCTGTACGACAAGTTGATATACGGAGTTTAGTAGAGCATGGATATACCCAGGTCTGTTAAGATACGGGACGTTATAAAAGGCGAGGTCGCAGACCCGGTCAACGTCGTGTTTGAAATCCCCCTCGAGGAGGTGAAGGCGGTTCTGCAGAGAGACGGCTGGGTAGAAGGCGTGTTTGAGCACAGAGCGGAGCTTGAGGGGAGGGAGCCGATATACACGGCGGCGAGGGACGTCGTGTGGATTTTTGTGAGGTTTCACATACGCCTCTGGCCCCACGGCGGCGTCTACCTCGGCAATGTCCACCTAGACGTCACGGAGGCCCTGGGCCACGTCGGTGAGCACAACGTGGGCCGTACCTACGTCGCTGGTCTCTACGCCCTTGCGGGCTACTGTGTAGAGGTCGTGCAACTAGGCCCCACGGAGAAGTTCGACGGCGCCGCCGTGAAGGTATTTAAATGTGGAAAGGAGGAGAGGCGTGAAGTTTAGAATTCTCCTCGCGAGGAACATCCTCGAGGACGCGGGGGAGAAGGCGGTTTCAATAAAGATGCCCAACGGCGACGTGGTTATCATCACCGAATACGGCGACTTGATCAAAGTGACGAGAGACGGCGTCTACAAGCCCCGGTGGGAGAGGATACAGGCAGATCCTGCCTTCTACAAACCCCTCTTCCCAGAGGAGGAGGTGGAGAAAGATCGCGTGAAGATACGGAGAGGCGACAAGCTAATAGCGAAGACTGGCCCGCTGGAAATAGAACTGGGGCAACTAGTCGAGTATTAACCCCGCGCTTCACTTAGAACAATTTTGGCAGATAAGCGACATAAAAGACGAAGGTTTCATAGGTATGATTCTTTTATTCCGCTGGGCCAGAGATTCGAGGATTTGTAGCAGTGTCTGCGGTTACCACAATAACTTCTCCGTATCTAGAGGCTTTGAGAGCTATTGAAAAAATCTCCAAATCGTCGCCAGTTACCCCTCTAGTAATCTCTGTCAACGTCCTATTATCTTCGCCGATTATACTGGCGGCGCTTCTAGCCAGTATGTGCAGTTTTAACCCAACCCCACTCGTCAACGGCATGTCTCTACATATCCACGATTTTGCCCGCGCGATGTTTAGAATAACGTCTATAGTCCTCACGAGTGATGATTGGAGCTTGGGTAGAGGGTGGCGATGACTACGGAGCAGAGGTATGACTTTTGTTCTCAACGTCTTGAGATACTTCGCGGAAACAAACCACGTGGACTCGAGGGATGGTAGCTTGTTCCCTATCAGCTCTATGGCCCGTTTCTCCTCCCTAGGCTTGTCTCCGCAGGGGACAAGCGCCGAGTGGTCTAGAACCAGGTGAAACATTTAGAATATCTGTGACACTACCTCCAGGGCGCCTGGCAATTCTTCAAAAGTCCCATCTTCATAAACTTCAATTTTCTTAACTCTTGTCCATGGCGCCTCTTGGCTCCTTTCCAGATAGTAGAGAGCTACATCACCTGTACTGAGCCTACTTGTTTCGACCTCCTTAGCGATGGCGTTTAGAATGACGTCGCTATGTGTAGTTATGACTAGAGTTATTCTCTTCTCTACGGCCTTTTCTAGATCTTTTACCATCTCTATTAGGAGGAGGGGGTTTTTGTGGGCCTCAGGCTCCTCGATAACTAGAAGGCTGTCTCTCCGCGCCTTTTCTATATACATTTTAACAAGTGACAAATCTACTGCGCCGTCAGGAGCCCGCTCTATTGGCAACCTATGCTCTACAAAAGGATCCCGATATTTAAGGTCTGCAAGAAGGGGGAATAGAAGCGATATGTTTTCAGTTAGTACCCCCGCCTCTCTTCCCAAGTCGTAGTGATGGGGAGATGTACCGACGCCGTAGAGGCTAAAGAAATCCTCAATGAAAAAGTAGGTGGGCGGTATCCCAGCTAATAAATCTCGATAATTTTCAAGAAGAATCAGCGCCATGATCTGACGACTCGCACTACCAACTCTATGCGCCGTTAATACGCGCCTACTTACTATTTTTGTGAGAAAGTATAAACTCTTTATCAATGCTATTCTCTGCGAGGGTAGCAGGTAGGCGCGGCTCCAGGGGCTCCTCTGCGGCATCTTAACGCCGTCTACTGTGGCTACAAATCTCGACTCGCCGACCACTATCTCGACAGGGTAAAACTTCTCACCTGATACCTGCCTTACCAATTCTTTGAATGGAGCGCCGTAGAGCCGCCGCGCCACCTTGTTAACGTCTCTCCACTCTGATATCTTGGCAAGGAAGTAAGCGGCATATGCCAGGCTAGACTTCCCGCTGGCGTTTTTCCCAATGAAGATGGTAATGGGCCTTAGGTCGAGCCTCGCCTCTTCTATACACCGCCAGTTCCTCACATACAACTCCACGTCTATGACGCAGGTGTGGTATATATGTCTTTGAACTACCAGTCCAGCCCCTTTACGGCTACCCGGCGGTTGTAGTAGTGCTTTGTGGGCTGAATCGTGGATATCAAGTCGGCGGCCTCCTCAGCCTCGGGCCAGAGGTAGTTCCCGGTTATGACGATGTGTGGCTTAAGCGTTGCCAGCTTCTTGACGTAGCTAGGCTCTATGAAGCCCTGCCTCACGGCGTAGTTAAACTCGTCTAGTATGACCAAGTCGTAGCTGTCGGCCACTTCAAGCACGCTCTCCACCAAGGCGAGGGGCGATCCGAAGTCGCTGAGGTACGCCACGTCCACGCCCAGCCTCCGCAAAGCCTTGTACTCCCCCACCTCCTCCCCCATGTAGTAGGGAGTCTTCATAACAAAAGCCGCGAGAACCCTCATGCCGTGGCCCCAGGCCCTCAGCAACGTCCCAAGCGCAGCCGTGGTCTTGCCCTTTCCGCCCCCCGTATACACCAGCAACACAGAAATGCCCCGATCCGTAGATAAAATAACATTACGTAATTTGCGCCGCCCGCCTGCGGAGCTCGGCCACCGGCACCTCAATGGTGGGTATTTCCGAGATATGCCTCCCACGGTACGTGTGCCAGGTGGACTTGGGCGGGTACACCACGCCCCTAGCCGCTCTGTCCAACACCTCACCCTTGTCCACATTTACGTCAACGACCGCGTAGTCGAAGAGCATGACGGGGGCCGGGAGGCGGGCCCTCTTTAGAAAGCGGTGGCGGTGGTGGCCGTCCAGTATCACGCCAGATCGGTAGTCCACGGCGATGGGCCTAACGACTTCGTAATCCCTCTCCTCGAGCACATCCTCATGCGGCTTCAGCCGCTCTGGGTCGACGTATAGGGGGTAGGCCGCTGGACACAGCTCCTCAGCCCTGGCCAAGTCCTCGGCGGTGTCCACATCAACAAGGCGGCCGATCTCCACGGAGGTCCACCTCTCCAAGTCTGTGTTGGGTATGTAGGACAGGCCTACGGGCTCCCCCCGCGACAGCGCCGTGGTGAATATCTTTTCCTGCAGGAGTGCCTCGACGTGGGCGGGGCTCAGATTGGCGATGTCGCACGCTGCGACCACCACGGGGGCTAGCTGGACAACGTGGAGGATGTCCCTCTCGTAGCCGAGCCCCGGGGTGGCGATTACCTGAAGCCCCCATCTCACAGCCGCTTCTATAACCTCGCTGTGGTTCGGCGTCGTGGCGACGTATATTCTGTCGGCGATCTGCGCCAGCGCCCCCGCCACTCGGAATAACAGGGGGACGCCGCAGATGGGCGCCAGACACTTCTGGGGGTTTCCGAAGCGTCTCCCCATCCCACCGGCCATAATCACTGCTGAAATGTTCATAATAGGGAGAAAGGTCCAATAGATAAAAATAGAGACAAACCGCTTGACGTGCACGGCGGCTCCACATGGGCTGAGGAGGCGCCTCTGGACTTCTCAGACAACTCAAACCCCCTAGGGCCGCCTGCGGGGTTTTGGGAGGCGCTGAGGGAAGCGGTGGAGAGGGGTGTCCACCGGAGGTTCCCGGCCCACCTCGCCGAGGAGGTCCTGTCGCAGTACGAGGGGCTCCCTGTGACCCTCTTCAACGGGGCTACCGAGGCGCTTCTCTACGCCCTGCTGGAGCTGAGGCCTAGGAGGGTGCTCACGGTCTGGCCCACATACGGCGACTACCAAAGAGTTGCAGAGTTGCTGGGGGTGCCCCTCCGCCAGGTGCCGCCCTGGGGCCTCAAGTCGGCGGGGGGCGGCGATGTGGTGATACTCTGCAACCCCAACAACCCAACCGGCGCCTACCTCCCGCGGGACTGGGTGGTGGACACGGCCAGGAGGCTGGAGGCGAGGGGGGCGCGCCTCCTTGTAGACGAGTCGTTTATCGACTTCGCCAGAGGCGAGTCCGCCGCGCCTGACGTCGCCGTGGTTAAGTCATACGGCAAATTCCTAGCGGCGCCGGGGCTGAGGGTGGGGGCGCTGTTGTTTAAGCCGTCCCGTCCCCCGCCCTGGCGGATAAACAGCTTTGCTGACTACGCCCTCTGGAGGCTGGGCCCAGAGGCTCTGCGTAGGCATAGAGAAAAGACGCTGGAGTACATAGCCGAGGAGAAGCCTAGGGTGGTGAACAAGCTGAGGAGGTGCGCCCCGGTGGCCCCGAGCTGGGTGCACTTCCACATAGTGTTCTCCGACCCCCCTCCCGGCGTCAAGGTGAGGCCTCTCTGGGACAAGGGGGTGAGGGGCTTCCGCTTCTCTCTAAGAACGCCCGCTGAAAACAACGTGTTGGTACACGCCGTCTGCCGCCATGTGCGTTAGAGATCTGCTCAGCTTCTTTACAATACTCCCCCTCGGCGGGCGGGGCCTCGGCTTCTCCTGCCTCTGGGCTCTGCCCTATCTAGGGGCGGCTGTGGTGGGCGGCGCGGGGGCCTTTGCGTTCTACCTCACGGGCGACGGGAGGGTTGCCTACATCGCCTTGTTGGCGGCGACGGGGCTGAACCACGTAGACGGCCTCGCAGACGTTGCAGACGCCTTGATGGTGAGGGACCGCGGAAGGGCGCGCGCCGTGTTGGAGGACCCCCACAGAGGCGCCGCCGCCGTTTTTGCCGTGTCGGCGGCGGTCTTGCTGGGCGCCTCGGCGCATGTAGACGGCTGGTGGGACTACATACTGGCGGATTCCTACTCCAAGGCGCTGACCGTAGTAGCCGCAGCCTTCTCCAAGCCGTTTAAGCCAGGGCTCGGGGCGGAGTTCATAACCCACGCCAGGCGGCAGTGGCCCGCGGCGCTACCCGCGCTAGCCCTCGCCGCCTGGCTGAACCCCCGGGCATTCGCAGTTGCCACCGCCGCGGCTCTGCTTCTATACGCCGCGGCCTATAGACACCTCGGCGGGGCGAACGGCGACATCTTCGGCTTTCTCCTGGAGATATCCAGGGTGGCGTATCTATACCCGTGATAGAGCCCCTGTTGGTAGCCTTGTTGCTGGAAATCCTCGACGTGCCTAGGTGGTGGCGCGGCCACTTGGTGAGCAGGCTGATCCCCCCGCAGATCCACCCGGTTTCCCTCTACTACCGCCTCGTTGCGCCTCTAGCCCGGGATGGGGGTCTGCGGCGGGGCGTCCTCATAGCCTCGACTGCGCCGGCCGTTGCGGCGGCGGTAGCCGTATTTATGTGGCTTGTCAACAAACACGTCGGGGGTCTCGCCGCTGTTCTCATAGAGGGGTACATGCTGAAGCTTACGTTCTCCATAACCCACATCATCTACCCATGCCTCTGGCGCCTCTCCAAGCCCGACTTCCCAAGAGTCGTCCAGGAGTTCGTCAGGAGGGATTTGTCCAACGCCAGCAGGGGTCATGTAAACTCTGCATGTATAGAGACCGCGGCGGAGTCGCTGGTGGACTCCTTCATATCCCCCCTGTTTTGGTACGCCATCCTTGGGCTACCGGGGGCGTGGCTCCAGCGCCTAGTAAATACCCTAGACGGCCTCGTAGGCTTCCCCGAGAGGGGGAGGCTGGGCGCCCCATCCGCCTATCTAGACACGGCAATGAACTACATCCCAGCGAGGGTAGCGGCTCTCCTAATCTTGGCCGTCGGCGGCTTTAGGAACGCCCAGTGGCTCTCACAGAGGAGGGCTGTTCCGAGCATAAATGCTGGGTGGCCCATCGCCGCCATGGCCGCGGCCCTGGGGGTGATGCTGGAGAAGCCGGGCGCCTACAGCCTAGGCGGCGGTAGTCTACCGGACGAGGGGGCAGTCCGCAGGGGACTGGCCGCTACGGCTTTAGCCGCGGCGGCGTGGTCAGCCGTGATAATGCTTATAATATGGATAAAGTGCCAATATTTTTAAATGAGTGGGATCTAGGCGCTGTGGACGAGCTCCTGCTCGTCGTGGTGGGCACCACCGATGTCTCGACGATCCCCGGCGTCTCCATAGCGGGGCCTACGCCCGAGGCTACGCTCTACACCCCAACGCTAGACGTGGAGTATTTAGTAACGGGGAGGCCCCTCACCCTAGACGTCATCCCCGTCACGCCTACCGGCATACCCACGCCGGCGCTGGTCACGCGGGCGCTGGCCAAGGGGTTGCCTAAGTTAGTGGTAGACGCAGGTTGTAAATATCCTCCCAAAATCCCGGTGGTGCATTTGGGAGGGATCCACGGCGGCGACATTAAGCGGGGGGCTCTGCCGCGGGAGGCGGTAGAGAGGCTTGTGGAGAGGGGGCGGACCCTCGGCAGAGGTCTAGCCCCCCTCAGGCTGGCAATTGGCGAGTCTATTCCGGGGGGCACCACCACGGCCATGGCCCAGCTGGTGGCTCTCGGATACGACGCCTGGGGTAGGACGAGTAGCGCCTCGCCCCACAACCCCAAGGAGTTGAAAATTGCTATTGTAAAAGAGGCGGTGTCCCGCCTTAAAATACCCGCCGACGCCGTGACCGCGGCGGCCGAGGTGGGCGACCCCGTCCACATCTCGGTGGCAGCCATAGCGCTGGGCGCTGTGGAGGAGGGCGCCGAGGTAATCCTCGCCGGGGGGACCCAGATGGCGGCCGCCGCGGCGCTCTACAAGGCGCTGGGCGGCGACCCCGGCCGGCTTACGGTGGCCACCACGCGGTGGATAGTGGAGGATAGAAGCGCCGACTTTATGGGACTTATGAAAGAGGTGGGGGTAAGCCGCGTGGTGTATTCCAACGCCTCCTTCGCCGCGTCGAGATTCGAGGGGCTGAGGGCGTACGAGGCCGGCTACGTGAAGGAGGGGGTCGCCATGGGGTACGCCCTCTGGAGGGCCGAGAGGCGCGGGCTAGACGTCCTCCGGCTGGTGGAGGAGGAGTATATGAGAGTAACGAAGGCCGGGGGCGCGGGGCGGTGATGCTATACGTCGTAGGGGTGGGGCCCGGCGATCCGGAGTACATAACCCTGAAGGCGCTGAGGACTTTGGAGAGGTGCGCCGTGGTGGCGGGGTGGCGGAGTGTGGTCGAGCGGTTGCCTCTCGATGGGAAGGAGGTCGTGTATCTCACCTATCAAAACCAAGAGGCTGAGCTGAGGAGGCTGGCCGAGGCCTCCCTAGGCAGAGATGTGTGCATCGCTGTACACGGCGACCCCGCTGTTTCCGACTGGGAGCTTATGAGGAGAATAAGAAGCTTGGGAGTCCCCTACGAGGTGGTCAGCGGCGTCTCTTTCCTAAACGTGGCCCTGGCCAGGGCGGGTCTCGACGCGGCGCATGTAGTGCTAATTTCACAACACGCCTCCGAGCCCCAGGAAATTGCGGAATGTGGAGACAGGGCGCTCGTCATCGTAACGCCCCCAGATCCCCAAGGCCGGCGCCGACTGGCGGAGCGGTTGAGGAGGTACTCAGAGAGGGGATGCGCCATATACCTCATGGAGGACCTCACCCTCCCCACGGAGCGGGTATTCTTGGCGGTTCCCGACGACGTCACCAAGGCAGGGGCGCTCTCCGCCGTGGTGGTCAACTGTAGCCATGGAATTCCCAAGTCGCCCACATCAGAAACCCGCGGCGCCCTCCACTAACCTTCTAAGTTCTTTAAATGCAGTCTCTCCATTCTCGAGTTTGACTAAGAGCTAGCATATCTTCTCATCTGTGGTTTACACTTTACGGCGAGTTTAATGAGATTTCTCCAAGACCGTATATCTATATTAACAACCTCTAAACATCCGCACCCCCCCCCCGCCGGCTAAGAAGTCAGCACAATGTTTAGAACACATCACGCAACCGCATTTACAGAGCTAATGTGACGAGTCACTGACGCCTCACTCTAACTAGGGACTTTACAAGCGCGGTGTGATATACACTCTAAAGGCCCCAAACGCGAAGTCTAAGCAACGTCGTGTCTAAAGTAGATGGCGATTTACTCTACTATGGTGCCGGTGGCCTTGCAGAAGGCGTAGATTACCCTATCCGCGCCCAGCGCCTCGACCTCCGGCACCTTCTCTCCCTCCACTTTTATAAAGTCTAGCCTTCTCTTAGCGATTTCGCAAGGCACCGCCAGCCGCTGGGGTAGGGAGCTACAGTTGGCTGTAGACACGAGGTGTTTAACGCCAGCCGCCAGCCTCCGGGCGGAGGGTGGAAGCTTTTCGACAGGCGTTATGAGGATTAGGTCGAGTACGTGTTCTAGAAAGGCGCCGCTCCGCAGAGCCTCCCCCGCGGCCTTTTCGAGAAATGCGGGGTCCCCCGTCTCGACGTATTTTACAATTAAGTCATACATATACAAGTCTGTAAAAGGCTTCAAATTTATCTCTAACTCCCAGCCCCGAAGCGATCCGCCTGGCCCTTTCCCAGTCGACTCTATCTCTTACCAGCCTGAATCTAGCCACGTCTACGTCCCTAGGGCCGTCTGGCCTGGTGGCTTGGAGTACCGCGTAGGCCTCTAGGCTAAGCGTCCAGTACTCGACGCAGTCGCGCTTCACTAACACCACCTCGTTAAAGAGAGGTGTTTCTGATATCTTGCCGAGGTGGGTCCTCGACGTAACTCCTATAGAGACGACGCCCGCCTCTACCGGGGCGAAGAAATGGAAGATTACGTTATCGCCTCTTCTAAAGACTTCATACCTCTCCTCGCCGAGGCCAAGCGCCTCTGCAATTACGCGGGATAGAAACACCGGGTTAAATTCCTCTATGAATATGTCGATGTCTTTCGAGGGGAGCGCCAGGCCGAGAGTTATGTAGAAAACTTGAGAACCTCCAACCACTGCGTTGTAATACTTAGCCAAGGCGGGGTAGATCTTCTTCAACACTTCAACCCAGATTGGAACCACGGGTATGCCCCACCTCTTTTAAACATAATTCAATGTGTGGAGCGTCTTTATCCACATCTCTTAATTAGGCGGTGGTCATTTATCGACGTTAGTAGAACCACTTGTTCCACACGTAAAGCTCTGCGGGGGTGTTACTGCCACTGCTACTGGCTAGTTGAAGTACAGGCACCCGATATATAGATAACTGCCTCATATAGGCGCCTAGCCGAGCCTCTACCGGTGGCCGCTCTAAGTTCTAGTTCACCACACCGCCGAATTGCCTACCCGCGCTCTGAGGTTTTAAAAAGATTAATATAGGAGATCCGTATTGATCTGTGGTGAGCGATGTAGTGCTGTCTATCATCGGACTTGCTGTGACTGTCGTAGGTATGCTCGGCGGCGCTCTCTACTGGCTGGGGAAAAAATTCCAGGAAATAGAAATGAGGTTTAGAGAGATTGAGATGAGGTTCAGAGAGATAGATAGAAGGTTTGAGGAGATCAACAAGCGGTTTGAGAGCATTGAGAAGAGGTTTGAAGCCGTGGATGCTAGATTTGCCGAGATGGATAAGAAATTTGTTGCGTTTGCCGACTCCATTAGATCGGCGGTGGTGGCTATGAACTCCGCCGTTGTGGAGTTCCTCGGCGTCAAGGGCTTGATCAGCCCGCGGGAGGCCTCATTTCTAGTCAGCGAGATTTCTAGACTCTCGCTGGCCATAAAGGCCAACCCCATCTCGAAGGAGGAGGTTGAGTACATCCGGCAGGTCTTCGCCAAGGGCGACGTAGATAAGATCAGCGTCGAGGAGCTGGAGAGAGTCGCCGAGATAGCCAAGCGCTGGTGGTACGAGGACGGCTCCGAGGTGGCCTACAAGCTGTTTCTCTACACCTGGATGCTGAGGGCATACAAGCTATACGGCAAGGAGAGCCAGGAGAGCGGCACGGGGCGTAGCTGACGTTGAGGCGTCTAGTTTTTATTTAGATCCCCAGAACTATCCATGGGCCATGTATTTACTAGAGCTGTGTTCAGGGGAAGGGGTGAGGTGGTTTTTGACGAAATCCTAGTAGACACGGGCGCCACCTTCACCGTGCTTCCGCTAGAGGTGGCTGAGAAACTTATAGAGACTCCCTTCACCGTGGAGCTTAAGCTGGGAGACGGCCGTAGGGTGGCGGCGAGGGTCTACGTGGCGGAGGTGGAGATCGAGGGGAGGCGCGGCCCCGTCAGAGTCTTGGCCTTTCAAGGCGCGGTGCCCGTAGTAGGGGTGGACACGCTGGAGACCCTGGGACTGCGTGTAGATCCCACCACTGGCAGGCTGGAGAAAACCGAGTACTACATGCTTTACGTCTAGCCGCGGCCCACGCCCCCTGTCCCCCGTAAAGGCCTACTTTACGCATCTCACAAGGTCAAATCTCTGACAATTGCAGGAGTCCGACATAAGTAATGCCCCTTTCTGCTCTCCGGGCGCTCCGAAGGCGCGGGAACTTGTGTGCGCGGATCCCCGTCTAGAGGGCTTGCGCCCCCTTAAGCGGGCTCTGTCTCCCAGAGTAGCTCCTCCCGCCTTAGGCTTGCACTTAGGTGTCTCCACACGGCCCTATGCGGAGCGGCGGCAAATATATCACGGCTTGAAGCCGGTGGGATGCTCTAAGCTTGATCTACAGACACTGGGCAGTCACACAACACAAAAATCCCAACCCTACCCTCATCCCAGACGCCGTACAATCTCCCCCTCCCTCCAACTCGTTATATCGTATATAGAGACGTGGCACACCCTCATTGCCTATAAGGAGCTGTGATCCTCATAGCGTTAAAAAGGCTGATGGATATCTCGAAGAAGACTCGGTAGCTTTGCCCTGCTACCTAGAGATGTCTCTAATTTATCGAAGAGATCTCTGACCCTAGCCGATCCCGCACGGGCCATGTGCCCCCGGACGCCTGAAGAGTAGAAGGGGAGCGTGTGGCAGAGACCTTTTGGTCACATCAATTCTTTTCCAAAAAATATATAAATTGGCAAATATGATAAACTTATGGAAATTGTGGAAGTTGACGGTTCTGGGAAAATTTATCTGCCCGCCAAAATTAGAAGGCGGTTTGGAGTTAGGCGTTTTAGAGTGAAGATTGTAGAACAGGGTATTTTGCTAGAACCTCTAGACGACGTGGATAAGTACTACGGGAAGTTTGGCCCGCCTAGGTATCAAACTCTGGAGGAGATAGAGGAGGCTTTGAAAGATGTCTCGCAAATGGATTTACATTGATGTAAATG
The DNA here is from genome assembly GCF_049971835.1 of Pyrobaculum sp. Lineage (NCBI taxonomy): Archaea > Thermoproteati > Thermoproteota > Thermoprotei > Thermoproteales > Thermoproteaceae > Pyrobaculum > Pyrobaculum sp. The sequence continues at coordinate 9,963 of NZ_JBMFKV010000005.1, read as the reverse complement.
TTCTTTATTATTTTTTTACAGCTCATCCAAAATACGGAGAGGGCTCTCGTGAGCTGATTAAAAACTACGCGGGGAGGCTTGCCACCTCGGCTCTTACCGCCTGGCTACTCTACGTATTAACGCGAAACGAAGAGGTCGTAGAGGCGGTAAGAGATTTAACAACGTTGCTACCGCTTGACGCAGAGGTTTTAAACAGAGCCAGGAGTCTGGCTAAGCCAAGAGACTTTGAAGACAGGATCCACCTCGCCACTATGCAGATCTACGGCATAGACACCATACTATCCAACGACGGCGACTTCGATAATGCAGGCGTGCATAGAATTCCCCCTAGAGCAAAGTAGCACGGCCCCTTCTAGGCCAAGCGCTGGCGGCGATCGGCGCCCATTCAGACCCCCGGCCGTCGCCACATCCGCAGATCACTGGGCGACCTCTTCCTCCAGCCGCCGCTAACCTGTCGTAGAGAGCCACGGCCAGCGACGCCGCACGTGGCGTCTGCAATAATATTTTAATTTGGAATTAATCAGTAATTTATGGCAAGGACAGTGATGGAGGAGGCTCGCCAGGGCCGGGTCACCGACGAAATTAGGGCGTATGCAAAGGTGGAGGGGGTTGCGCCGGAGAAGTTAAGAAGGAGGATAGCGGAGGGGAGGGCGGTTTTAATTAGGAACGTGTTTCACCCCTCTGAGAAACTCGTGGCGATTGGGGCCGGGCTTGCCACTAAGGTTAATGTTAATCTGGGGACTTCTAGCGAGGTTGTGGATCTCGACGCGGAGTTGAAGAAGGTGGAGGTGGCTAACCGCTGGGGGGACACCCTCATGGATCTGAGCGTGGGGGGCGACCTGGACTACATTAGGAGGGAGGTTCTAAGGGCGTCTAAACTGCCGGTGGGCACCGTGCCGATCTACCAAGTGTTTATAGAGTCTTTCACGAAGAAGAGGGGCGGCGCCTACTTCACCGAGGAGGATTTGTTGAAGACTGTGGAGAAGCATTTAAAAGACGGCGTGGCGTTTATGACAATCCACGCAGCGGTGACGAGGGACTTGGCGTTGAAGGTTCTCCGGAGCGAGAGGGTTATCCCCGTTGTGTCGAGAGGAGGCGACATGGTTATCGGCTGGATGCTTCACAACAAGTCGGAGAACCCCTACCTCAAGAACTGGGACTACCTCCTGGAGCTCTTCGCCCAGTACGACGCCGTGATTTCCATCGGCGACGCCCTGAGGCCCGGCGCCATAGCTGACGCCCACGACGAGTTCCACGTGGCGGAGCTGGTGGAGGCGGCGCGGCTGGCTAAGAGGGCGGTTAAGAAGGGCGTCCAGGTGATGATAGAGGGCCCCGGCCACGTGCCGCTGAACGACATTATCTGGAGTATAAAGCTGGAGAAGAGGCTGACGGGCGGCGTGCCCTACTACGTGCTTGGCCCGCTCCCCACAGACGTGGCGGCTCCCTACGACCACATAGCCTCCGCCGTGGGGGCGGCGCTGGCGGCGGCCGCGGGCGCGGATCTGCTGTGCTACATCACGCCGGCGGAGCACCTCGCCCTGCCCACCGTCGAGCAGGTGGAGGAGGGGGTAAAGGCCTACAGAGTGGCGGCCCACATAGGGGACATCGTCAAGCTCGGGAAGAGGGCCTCCAGGTGGGACCGGGAGGTCAGCACCTACCGGGGGAAGCTCCAGTGGCGGGAAATGATATCGCGGTTGATAGATCCAGAGGCGGCGTGGCGGGTATACACACAGTACGGCACCCCCAAGACAAACGCCTGCACGATGTGCGGCGGCTACTGCCCAATGATGTGGGTAATGCAACAGGCAAAAACTGTGGAGTAGCCTAAGTTTTTACAGCAGTTCAATATAGCTTCTAGCCTGCGCGCCGAGTCTCTCCGCCAGCCACCTGTCCGTGGTGGCGAGCTTGGCGCCTAGCTTCACGGCTAGTGTCAGATACAGGGCGTCGTAGACAGCCACGCCGTGTGTAACCGCGGTCTCGACAGCCTCTTCTAAGAGATCTACGCTTCTGTAGACTCTGGCGGATGATATGATCTTGTTGGCGAGGCGGACCCGGTAAGCCGCCTCTCCCGGCGGTATGCGCCCTATCTTCACGTGTTTCCACACCACGTTAGCCACCTCGGCATATGCGATGTCTACCGTGGCCTTGTCGCCCCGAGCCACGTAGGATCTGCAACGATCGTAAAACTCGTCTTTTACCACGACGCTGGCGAAAACGCTGGAGTCAACCACTATCACGATCCTCTCTAATCAGCCTCCAGCTGGGCGCCGGCGCCGGCGGGATGCCCTCGTTCAGCCTCTCCAGCTCTCTAAGGGCCTCCTCCGCCTCAAGCTGTCTAAGCTTCTCCTCGATGGCCTCTGTAATGACTCTCTTCCAGTCAATTTTATACCTCTCCATCCTCTCCTTCAATTCCTTGGGAATTCGTATACTCAACACAACCTGCACGTCTACAGACCGTGTACGCAAATAAATACTTTATGTATACAGATGCGTAGACACCTCTCGGCTATGGATCGCCTGAAGATGGCGGCGGTTCTGGGGGTAAACACCAGGCTGGTCTACACTGTTGCAGTGGCCCTGGGGATCTTGACGGCGCTTCTTGGGGGAGCGTTTTCGTCCCTCTGGCAGAACTTCACCATCGACCTCGCCGGGGTGCTCCTCGTATACGCCTTCGCCGTGGTGACCGTGGCGGGCCTGGGGAACGTGACGGGGGCGGTGGTGGCGGCGTTGTTAATAAGCACGTTGAGGACGCTGGCGGTGTTCTACTTCCCAGAGCTCGAGTTCTTGGTGATATACATCGCGGTGATAGCGGTCCTCCTCCTAAAGCCGTCGGGGCTCTTTACTAGACATGAGAGGCGGGTATAGAGCCCTGGCGGTAGCCGCGGCGCTGGCGCTGGCGTACCTCCTCACCCCCAACTACTACATCAGATACGAGGCGGCCTACATCGCCGCGGCCAGCCTCGCCGTGCTGGGGGTGGTGACGTTGCTAGACGCCGGGCTTATGAACTTCGGCTACGGGATGTACATAGCCGTGGGCGCATACACGGCGGCGCTCCTCTATAAATACGCCGGGATCAAGGAACTGGCGGTGACGCTCCCCCTCTCCATCGCCTTGGGAGCCGCCGTGGGGCTGGGCGCGGGGGCCCTCACCGGTGGATTTAGGGGGATTTTCTACGCCCTGCTCAACCTATCCCTCGCCATGGTCCTGTACGGGGCGTTGGTTAAGTTCTACAACTTAACCGGGGGCTCAGGCGGCGTCTCCCTCCCGATCTACACCATCCTGGGGGCGAGGCTCGGCCTAGACGGGCTCTTCGCCTTATCGCTCGCCGCCGCGGCGGCCCTGAGATATTTCTACGTCGAGATGGCTCTGTACTGGAGCGCCGTGAGGATAAGGGAGAACGAGTAGCGCCTCCCCTCCATGGGGGTGGCGCCGGAGGGCGTTGTCACCAGGGTAACGGTGATCTCGGCTATGCCTGGTAGCGCCTCGGGTTGCCTACTGGCGTATCTCACCGGCCACGTAACTCCAGAACTGGCCTTCTGGTCCTACTCCACCCTGCTGGTCATCAGCGGCGTCGTGGGCTTTTACACATCTACGACGCTCGGCTTTTTAATAGGGACGGCGGCGATGCGCGTTATAAACCTCGCCGCGTACTACGCCACCTACGAGCTGGTTATCGGAGCCGGGTTGCTCGCAGTTATGGCGGGGTTGCTCGCCAAGGACAGGCTGGCCTCTGGAAAAACCCGCTAAGCCCTCCCCAGGGCCATCTCCAGCACCCTCCTGTGGAAGGCGGTGGTGGTGAGCTCGGGGTGGAACGCCGTGGCCAATATATTGCCCTCCACCGCCGCCGTGTAGATAAGGCCGAGGCTTGCGTGCCTCACAGGTGCGAGAGGCTTCGCCGAGCCCCACGCCTTCACCACAGCGGGCGCCCTTATAAACACGGCGCGGATTTTCCCAAAACCCTCCACCTCGAGCTCCGCCTCGAAGGACTCCCTCTGTCTGCCAAACGCATTTCTAACAACGGCGATGTCCATCACGCCGATGGTAGGCTGCCCCGTCTCGCCCACCACGGCGTCTCTCACCTCCTTAGCCAGCAAGACGGCGCCAGCGCATGTCCCAAGCGTCGGCAGGCCCCCCTCCACCGCCTTCCTAAGCGGCTCTATTAAACCCGCCCTCTTCGCCAGAATCCCAATGGTGGTGGATTCGCCCCCCGTGAGCGCCAGGGCCTTGACGTCCTCTAGTTGCCGCGGCTTCTTCACCTCGACGACCTCAACCGCGATCCCCAGCTCCGCCGCGGCTTTTCTAAAAGCCTCGGCGTGCTCCTCCACGTCGCCCTGCAGAGCTACGACCCCCACCTTCATACCCCCCTCGTCTGCAGAAGCTCCTCAGGCTTTAGGGTTCTTACATCTATACCCAGCATCGCGGATTTCTCACTAACCATCTTCTGCGCCTCCACCACAGTCTCTGGGTCGTCCCAGTGCGCAGTGGCCAAAACAATGGCCTCCGCCCTCTGCCTCGGGTCCTGGGACTTGAAAATGCCGCTACCGACGAATACCCCGTCTGCTCCCAGCCACATCATCAAGGCGGCGTCCGCCGGCGTAGCTATGCCCCCAGCGGCGAAGGTGACGACGGGGAGGCGGCCCATCCTCGCCGTGAGGGCCACTAGCTCAATAGGCACCTGGCACCTCCTCGCGTAGTCTCTAAGCCTCTCCTCGTCGCCAGATCTATAAGCCGCCGAGAGCTCCTCCACGGCGCTGTAAAGGGCTTTGAAGTGCTTCACCGCCTCCGCCACGTTGCCAGTGCCCGCCTCGCCCTTCGACCTAATCATGGAGGCCCCCTCCGAAATCCTCCTCAACGCCTCGCACAGCTCTCTACACCCGTTTACAAAAGGCACTGTGAAGAGCCACTTGTTGATGTGGTGCTGCTCGTCCACAGGCGTGAGCACCTCCGACTCGTCTATCAAATCTACGCCGATAGCCTCCAGAAGCACAGCCTCGTAGTAGTGGCCAATCCTAACCTTAGCAGACACTGGAATTGTAATGTGCGCCATCACCTCCTCAATCACCTTCAAGTCGGCCATCCTCGCCACGCCCCCGGCCCTCCTCACGTCGTAGGGAAGCTTGTCAAGCACCATAACGCCAACGGCCCCCGCGTCCTCCGCCACCTCCGCCTGCTCCACGTTCGTCACGTCCATGATAACCCCCCTCTTCAACATCGCGGGAAACCCCACCTTAACCCTCACAGTGCCGGTTTGGACCCCCTCCAGAGGCCTCGGCCACGTCACCCCCCTCTCCCTAAGCCTATCCCTCACTTCGAGCAACCCGTAGAAGAAGTCACGCAACCGATCCAGCGTCGAGAAGCCCCCCGCCACCGACATAACCTACTCATCTTACAGCCATATATAACTTTTTAGTTTCAAAACCTTGTCGACTTGTTAAGGATATTAATAGGAACTAAATGCTTATCTCCTGGAGTAGATATGGGGTGAGAGGAAAAGCGAGCTGGACGTCTTATTTAACGCCAAGCTTTTACGAAGGGGGCGAGGCCGTAGCTCATGGGAATTGCTGTGTTCGGCCTCGCTGAGTGCAGAACCGTCAGTATTAAAACTCACGCCTGTCTAATTTATGTGTGTCTTGAGGGATTTGCCAGGGTGCGGGCTGGGGTGGGGGGTCTATCCGCTGCGGAGGTTTTGAGGCAGATTAAAGAAACCGCCAAGGCGCAGAGGCTTAAATGCGCCGTGCTTACTTGTAGCGACTCCCGCCTCTCGCCTGAGCTCCTCACCCTCTCGGGGATTGGGGAGATGTTCGTCGTGCGGGTGGCTGGCAACGTGGTGGACGAGCTGGTTTACCACTCTCTGAAATTCGCCGTGGAGAAGCTGGGCGTAGATATGATATATGTAGTTGGGCACAGGCGATGCGGCGCCGTGGCCCTCGGCATGGAGGGAGCCGCCCCGCCGCCCATACAGGCACAAATAGACGAAGCACTCAAGCGGGCGGGCCGCCGCGAGCCGGAGCCCGTGGAGGCGGAGAACGTAAAGTTAACCTGCGAGAGGCTTAGAGACATCGGGGCGAGTGTCGAGGGGTACTACTACGACATGGACGCCGTCGATCTGAGAAAAGTTTGTTAACAAGTAAAGTATATAAAAGGCATTGTTATTGAGTCACATGAGTCATGTGGGGAGCCTCGCGGGGCTGGTTGTGGGGTGGATTGTTTCCACAATCGCCGTCTGGATTGCGCTCAAGATATACCCCGGCAAGCAGAAGAACGAGAGCCTCGCCGGCGCCGCCGTGACCGCGCTGGTGGGGGCCCTAGTCTACTGGTTTTTCCACTCGGTGTTTAGGATACCCTTGATAAGCGGCTTACTCGCCTTGGTGGTGTGGCTATACGCCTTGAGAAAGCTCCAGGGCGTTGGGTGGCTCGGCGCCGCGGCCCTGGCCTTTCTAATATGGCTGATAAACGGCATATTCAGCCTGTTCCTACCCACGATACTGTAAAGTGCTTAGGAGGTTCCCCCCGCAGTGCGGCGTTACCTGCCGGCTCGCCCATGTACTGGCCGAAATTTTCTCTACAGCTCAGGGGGTTACGGTAACGTTGCGCCCGGGGCAGGTGGCTAGGGAGGCCCGCGTGTCACCCATAGTTGTTGGACAGATATTTAGAGCTCTAGCCGAGCGTGGCTATATGACGTGTAGCCGTGTGGGGGAGAGGCGGCTGAGGTGCGCCGTTAGGAGAGACTCTCCGCTGTGGAGCGGAGACCACGAGGCAATCTACGCCATCCTCCAACAGCTGTAAAATTTTTATCAGCGCACATAAATAGGGCTGTGTCGAGGGAGTTGGCGAAGCCGTGGAGAGATGAGAGAGGCTATCTAGAGGCGAGGCTTATCGAGGCGGTGTACGAAAAGGAACTCGCCGAGAGGTTTCTCTCGGAGGGGCTTATTCGGAACGCCGCGGGGAAGGCCTGGCAGGCTTGGAAGGCGGTGCTGGCGGCTCTAGCGCTGAGGGAGGGGGAAGCTGTGAGGGAGGCTTTTAGGGGGGTAAAGAAGATGCGCGGCGGGAAAGCCATAAACGAGGGCGACTGGGTAATAGCCTTCATGCCCTCCACCCGTGTGAGGCTCGTTGCCCAGCTACTGGCGCGGAGGCACGGCGACGAGGTTCTTATGTACACAGACATAGCCCTCAACCTCCACGAGTATCAATACAACGGCCCCAATCGAGAGGGTATCTTCAGTAGATACCCCAGCGACGAGGCCGCCGCCGAGGACATCAAGAGGCTGATAAGGGGGATCGGCGAGTTTACTAACCGCCTTGCTCAGAGAGGCGGCTGACGGCGCCGCCGTCCGGCGACCTCGGGGCCGGTGGCCGCGACTACCTAACCGCCTCCAGTTGTAACCCGCCGCCGTCACTCCACAGCAAGTTGCCGGCGTGCTGAGCCTCAATCATACTGGTCTGCACATGTATTGCTTCTCAATATCTCTATGGATTATTCGTATGTCTTACGTGGACGCCGGGGATATGGGTCATATTTTATCCTATATATACATCACGCGTGCTAAATATACGTGGAATTAAGATTAATAAAGGTGGTAAGTAATAGCGCTATGCCGGTGGAGGGTTTAGACATGTGGAGAGTTTTGAAAGGAGCTGGGGTGAAGTACGTAAATTTTGTAATTGTGGATATATTCGGGAGGCCGAGAGTTGATATAATGACTATTGATATTGCACGCGACGCGTTTATAGACGGCGTGCCGTACGACGGCTCTTCAATACCGGCCTACACTACGGTGAATAAAAGCGACTTAGTGGCGGTGCCAGACCCCTCCGCCGTCTACATCGATTCGTGGAACGGCGGCAAGACGGCGTACGTATTCACCAACACGCTAGACGGCGACAAGCCGTCGGTGCTCGATCCGAGGAGCGTGCTTCAGAAAGTCCTTGACGCCGTCAGCCGCCGCGGCTACCAGTTTAAAATCGGCATAGAGCTTGAGTACTTTATTGTAAGTGGAAACCCGCCGAAGCCCGTCGACGAGGCTGGCTACTTCGACGTGTTGCCCCCGCCCACGCGGAAGGTGGTGGAGGAGATAATGGAGTTCTTCGCCGCGGCTGGGCTCGGCGACACGAAGACCCACCACGAGGTGGCGCACTCCCAATTCGAGGTAAATATCCCGTACGGCAACCCAGTTAAGGTAGCCGACACAATGCTGATATACAAGCTGATGGCCCGGTCGGTGGCGGCTAGACACGGATACACGGTGACCTTCATGCCGAAGCCCTTCTGGGGGATGAACGGCAGCGGGGCGCACACCCACGTATCTGTGTGGAGAGACGGCCGCAACCTAATGGCCTCCGTCAAGGAGCCGACGCCGGAGCTGAGATACGCAGTAGGAGGCCTGCTGGAGCACGCCATATCCATATCCGCCTTGGTGGCGCCCACCGTGAACTCCTACAAGCGCCTCGTCCCACACCACGAGGCCCCCACCCGCGTCGTGTGGGGCCTCGGCAACCGCTCGGTCATGGTGAGGATCCCCTACTACGCCGGCAGGATAAACAGACTTGAGTACAGACACCCAGACCCCTCCATGAACCCATACCTGGGGTTCGCCGCGATTATACTAGCCGTGATGAAAGGCCTGGAGGAGAGGATCGAGCCGCCGCCCCCCGTGTCAGAGGTGGCGTACGAACTAGAGGGGGTAAAGGAGACCCCCCGCCACCTAGGAGAGGCCCTCGAGTACTTCGCCGAAAGTAAAATAGCCAGCGAACTACCCTCTGAAATTGTAAAAGCCTACATACGGCTGAAAGAAGCCGAGTGGCAGACCTACGCCGAGAAGCACCCATGGGAAAAAACATGGAACACAATAACCGAGTGGGAGTACCAGCAGTACCTACACACTGCGTAGACAAGCCCCCCGCCGCACCCCTCCATTCCCATGGACAAACTCTCTGCTCAGAGCCATGGCTAAACGGACGCGGTAAAGGAGACCGCAGAGGCGGCGAGTAGCTGACCCCAAGGACCCTCACCTAAACTTCTCCATAATGAACGGAGGGTTGAGGAAGTAGCTCTCCACCCACGGGGAAAGCAAATACCTGCACTTAGTCCCGCGGCGCTCAATCCGTCTCAAGCCCTAGACGAAGAAGCGGAGCGGAGAAGTCTAAAGGCGGGAAGTCTCCACCCTCAAATATTCACTTAATCTATGACGCGGATCGGATAAGCAGGTATGGCGACGCCTAATCCCCTCCCGGGGGCTCTAAATGCTATTCAGATACAGACTTTTGCCCCCTCTCCTCTTCCTTTCTCCTGGCGAGGGCCACCCATATCGAGGCGTAGATGTGGAGTTTCCACGTCTCTGGAGTCCCGTACTCCAGAATCAGCCGCCTAGCCACATCCCTAAGCCACACCGCCTCATCGTATGTAAGCTCCTCCTTCTCGATAAGGGCCTTCAGCCTCTCCACCTCCTCCCTCGTAAGCGGGTTGGCCCCCACCAGCTTCACAACCCGCCAAAGCTCCCCCCTCGCCAAGTCTGCACTCCTCTTATCAATCACACCCTCCGCGGCTAGGAACTCCACAAAAAACTCTTGATAGCTGGCAAAGCCCTGGAGAAGACGGTCAATCCGCCGGTCGATATATCCCTTTAGATCCGCATCTCTTTTACTAACATCTTCAAAACCAAGCCGCATCTCCCGCTCTAGCCTCTCAAATCTGCTGTCTACATCTCTAAGCCTGTTTTCAATTTCCTTAAACTTGGCGCCAAGCCAGTACAACGCCCCACTCACCATCCCAATTATAGTCAGGGAAAACCCAACCACGTAATAGACCACATCCACAACCCAATTACCTTATCTCTATATAAATCTTGACATACGACCCAAAGTTTTGGGGGCTTCCTATTCCTGTGCAGATGCGAGATTGTAAGTCGACGAGTTGTCACGCCACCTTGGCATATTCCCCGACAAATACCACGCAAGTTGCAAAC
>NZ_JBMFKV010000004.1:0-36046 GCF_049971835.1 Pyrobaculum sp. | reverse complement strand
CTCGTATTCAAACCTAACCAGGCTGAAGTAGCCAGCTACCTTAATTTTCGGCTCCTCCCTCCACTTCTCCTCGCCCACAGCTCTCACCTCATACGCCCCGCCCCAGGCTAACACTCCGTATTCACACTGCCTCTCTGTTACACAGAGGCTGACGGCGTCTGCCGGGTGCTGTTGCTCTGCGTCAGTTCTGCAGATACGGAGCTTCGAAACCTTGAGGCGGACGACGTCGCCATTTTCTGTCAGCGCTATGAGGTCGCCTAAGAGACAGCCAGGGCCACAGTCGAAGCACCTGTGGCACCTAAGGGACAAGCAACGCCCGTCGGTTTTCACGACTACGTTGACCACCCACCCGTCGTCCCAGTCGTATAAGAGAGCACACGTACCGCCACTACGCCTAACCTTCTTCACTCGGCCACTCATAGCTACGCGCCACTAGAGGAGCCGACACCTGCCAGTAGCATGGCGGCAGATATAGATTGGTGCTAATAAAGTTTCCCGCGCCCGCCATGGCGGGCGGTACCTCTCTAGATAGCTCACTGGCGTCTAGAGCCGCCCTAAAGAGCGTACACGTACCCGCCTCTATCAGCTAGCTAACCCCCGCGCCCCTCATAGCGGGAGCTGAAAGAAGAGAAACGGTCCCTAGATTAGGTGGGGCCCGTCAAAGTCTACCACAACTGTCTTAAACTCCCGCACGTCTATATCTCGGAATGGCTTGTGGACTAGGGGGAGGAGTCTGTCTTCCACTCTGCTCTTGGCGTCCCCGTCCCGTGTGGCGTAGGAGAGGAGGGACAGGGAGACAAACCACTGGTCGGTCTCGACGAGGTTCGGAGTTGCGCTCGCCTCGTTATGAAGAGTTGAGGTATAAGTCTGACCGACGCGTAGCGTACCACCTTCGCTTTCGCTAGTGATAGCGATAAAGTCTATCGAACCGAAACGCCGCGTGGCGTAGAGGTAGGGCGCAACCGAGCGCATCTACAGACCCTCTCCCCAGTCTTAAAAGTTTCACCCCAACCCCCACAGTTGTGGCTAGCAACTCCTCCCCGCCCTCGGATCCCTCTACCCCTTGCGGGGTTGCGGGACTTTAGATAGAGCTACATGACGATTACCTTAGCTGATCTAAGTCGTATCGCCACGTGAGGGAGGTCTCTCCTGCTAGTGTGACTGTGTCTCTGGACTAGCGCATACATCATCTCGCCGCCGTAGTCGCAAAACTCCAGCTCTACAGTTACGTTGACCGCCCGCGAGACCTGGCTCTCGTTAAGCTTCTGTAGAGCTACCTCATCTGCAAGGTGTCGTTCTAAGAAGTGTCGCAACTTCTTGTCAGGCACATCCTCTACAGTTTTCAACTCCACTGTGAAGGAATATGGATAGTCCAACTCTTCGTATATTAGCGAATGGAAGAAGGCGAAGAACCTCTCAAAGCCGAGCACACCCCCTTTTAAGTGCGTAGTCCTCATCTAGCTCTACCAAGGCGGAGGTTTAAAAACCGTCTGGCCCCCGCCTCTGGGAGAGAGTTGTAATACTCAACGGCTCTGCCCCCATGGCGGGTTTGTCGCTACTCTTCATGCCTAAAGGAGCGGGAGTTGCAGAACACCGACAAAGAGCTTGCGGACTATCCTCTTCTCACTCCGTTGCACCAGCCGTACTTCGGGGCCGACGTGGTAGCTCCTCTCTTCGATCTTCACAGCGCCTGTGGTGCCCAGCTCCTCGGCGGTGGCGAAGCCAAGCCAAGGGACGCGTATGGCGGAGTCTGAGAGCTCGTCTAGGTCTTCCCAACGAATGAGGGGTGAGGTCGCGACGACGTGTCTGTCGGAGTATTCAGTGCGGGCCTCGACGTTTACCATATCCACATACGTCCGTAGCCCTATTTTCTTCATCCTCACAGCTACGGGAGAGGCGAGACCTTTAAAATGCTAACTAGCCCTTGGAGGTGGCATAGCTATATAAACAGAGTGCCCGTAGCTGGACATGAGGCTGGACGCGCCGAAGTTCTACGGGGGGAAGGTCGACTTGGCGTGCTTCGACGAGAAGTGCAACGTCTCCATGCGCTGGACTAAGTACTTCAAGACGGGCGAAGAGAGTAGCGTGTTCCACATTTATTCGTTCGACATAACTGAGACGTCCCGCATGCACCTCGTCGAACACGGCTTCCTCTTCCCGTTCCTTTCTGGAACCCCACCTGTCGGAGTCGAGGCGGTGAGGGGAGAGGAGAGGCGCCGCGCGCAACTGGTGTCAGATGTAGCTATACTGTACGTCTTCTAGACGCCAAGCAGAGCTACAGAACGATGTATGCCAAAGGCGAGGTGGCGAGCTCGTAGGGGCTCTTGTTCTTCTTTTTCCTCTCCTGGACTAGCAGGAAGAAGGGCCAGCTGTCGTATACGAGGGGGGAGTCGAGCCTCGTCTCGGCTTTCCCCCTCCGCGCCTCGCTGGCGTACCTAATTACGTGGCCTATCTGGTCTAGGCCCAGTATCCCGCGCTCTTTCTCCTTCCTCCTTCGCTCAGAGAACTCCAGGTAGAACGTGTAGTAGTAGAGGTTCTTGGATATCCCCGGGTACAGGCCAGTTATGTAGAAGGTGTACCACTCTTCGCTGTGGCGCTCAGGCCCCCTAAGCTTTCTATGTCTCACACCTGGCCCGTGAAGGGCGGTTAAAAACGTTGAGCGCACGCCGCCATCTAGCCCGGGGACGCCTAAGGAGGGGCTAACCTTTTAAATTGTGGGCTATGTGTCTATCGTGAGGGTGGAGACGCTGTACTTCAGCGACCTCTTCACATCCGCGCGTATAGACAAGCCCGTTATCGCGAGGAGCGAGTTCACGCACCGCTTCATGTTCGTGGAGAGCTCTGTCGCCGAGCTCTGGAGCATGCTCTACATAGCAGAATTGGCCGTAACAGACGAACACGTAGGGGATTTCGAAGTAGTGCTCAGCCACTGGCCACTCTTGTTTGAAAGAGAGTACGTCGAGGTCAGGCAGCGCAAGGCGAAGAGGACCCTGCGCAGTGAATTAACAGTAAGCCCAGCCACCCACATACTAGTCTGAGCCCTTCAGCTACGTGGCACTAGGCCCCCTACTGCGGATCTGGTTTAGGTAGACAGTTTTTAACGCCAGGAACTATTTCTGCCTATGCGGGTAGAGGCGCCAGTAGGCGGCTTCAACTATATCGAGCCGTCTACCAAGATAAGGCATGTCGGCGTGAGAGCAACGCGGGTCGTCTCACTAGAACTTATGTTCTCCTACACAGAGTTCTACCCGCTGTCTGAGGCCTACGCGCGCGCCTCAGTAGATTTGACGCTAACCGAACACGACGGACAGTCCATGGCCACATACCGCTACAGCTACCACACGCTTGAAGAGGCCTCTGCGCTGTCTATAGCGCGCCTGCCTTTGGTGAAAAAGCAATTTCCCGAGCTCTACCTCCGCCCCGCCCACCTCGTTGTGGTGTAGCGCCATCTGGCTAGCCTTCTGGACAAGCTAGAGGACCACGGGGCTGGCTACTACGTATGTGTAGACTGTGTATATGGAGCCGCCCGTGCGCTCCCTGAGCGCTATCCTCTGCCTCACGTCGAGCCGCGCGTCGGTGTCGTAGATGGCGTGGTGGCGCACCCTTAGCCATACCACGTTCTTCTCTACAGCCCCGTCGGTTAGCGAGTCCGAGAGGTGGCTCTCCCACGACCACTCCCACGCCACGACGTGGTCCAGCGCCACGTCGAAGCCGTAGTCCCTAACCCTGCCTATCGTGCGGTACCTCCGCGGAAACCTAAAGCTCATGGCCAGCTCCTCCAGCCCCCAGATCTTCGGCCTTTCAAAAACCGTGTCGCCCAGCCTCACGAGCCCTACTGTAGCCCTGTTTAAATTGTTACTCGCAAAACTTCTGCGTCGCCGAGACGGTTCATGACAGAAAGAACGACAGGCCTCGCCCTTTAGGACAAGGAGGAGGTCAGAACCCTACCATTTAGATGAAGAGCAACTCGTTCATGTCGCTGAAACCGCTTGGGCGCACTATTTCTCATTCATGTTTTTTATCCCATTTAGATGTTTTTTACAACATTCTTGCAAGAGGAGAGGAAGAGAGGAACTTAAAAGTTTTGCGCCACTGGCACGTCCGGGGCGCGTTACTGACGTAGGTAGCTACGGGCCCGCCCCCAAAGGGGCGTGGCTGGGTGTTTTTAAGGTGGTGGCAACACACAGCTGTGAGGCTGGGGCTGAGGTTCGGGTTTTACACAGGTGTGGAGCATAACTTCTTCGGGGTAGTGCCCCTCGTAGGGGGTGCGGGCGGGGGGCCGTTTTATGGCGACACGATCCCGGGCGGGATGCCCGAGGCGACCACGCTGGCGTCGATAGGGCTCCTCCTGACCGAGTACCTGGAGTTGCACAGAGAGGAGAGCCTTATGTACTCCGGAGGGAGGCCGCTCCTAAAAGAGGGCGGGGGGAACCGGGTGTACTCCCTCGTCATACCGCCAGTCCGCAAGGACGACGGAGTCAGTATCGCGGCGCCCCCCAGGGCGGGGGTAGAGAGGCAACTTGAGCTACACCTGTGCCACATTGTTCTGTAGCCTGCCCTCCCTCTCCAGGAGGTACGCCAGCGCCCCCCTGCACACGGTAGAGGTGGCGACGCCGTATTCTCTGCCGATGTTTTCGATCGCCTCCATGGCCCTCCTCGGCATGTATATCACCGTCTGCACCCTGTCCTTCTTCAAGCTACCGCTGTTCCTCTCCACCGCCTCGCCGAGCTCTACTAGCCTCAGCGGGTCCCCCAGCCCGTCGTCTAGGGCGCGGAGGAGCATGGTGCCCAGCGAGAGGCCGCGGCTCCTCACCAGCTCCCTCACCTCGTCGGCTAGCCAGCGTGGCAACACCACGTTGTACCTAACCCTGCCACGCCCAGGCGCCCTCCCCTCCAAGACGCGCCTGACTAACCTGGCGAACTCCTCCTCTGAGATCGAGAGCAACGCGTCCCTCTCGTAGATGTAGACCTTCCTCCCTCCCCTGCCACTCTGCCTCTTTACGAAGAGGGCGCCTCCCACCTCCTCCAAGAGGGCGCAGAACACCGCGTCCAGCTTCTCAAGACAGCTGTGGCACTTGGGGGGAGATATACACGAGGGGCGGTAGGCCACGCTACCCACACTCGACTCAGCCACCCTCCTCACAAGTCTGTACAGCTTCGACGGGAGGGCCTTAGGCGAAAAATCGCCCTTCTCCAACCTGTACGACTCGCAACCTCGCCCTCCTCCTGCTACCCAGACCATGGCACGGATAGAATGTCTGTTACATAACTTTTCCTCCTTCTACTCTCCCCGAAGAGCAGAGGGGTGGCCCAAGATAGTTTTATGTACAGTAGCAGTCTGTATAGTGTGAGGAGTGAAGTAGTCGAGCTAAGCGTTAATGAGTACGACACAGCTAGAGGGTATGTCGAATACAGAGCGAAGGCAAAGAGAAGCGTAGCCACACAGTCGACAGTCGTCAGCCTCCACCTGGCTAGGTGGAACGAGCAACGGTTCCACGTCGAGCGGAGGGTATCTACAGAAACATACCTGGCGAGGGCCTTCGTCTGGTGTACCGAAGTAAGCATGTCGGTAGTATTTCAACTGTTTAACCTCTTCGCCGAAGGAGCGCTACTCGATATGTGGAGTATCGAACTGCCTAGGAAAATCTCTATAATGTCCACCAATCCAGTTGCGTTTTTTGTGCTATAGCCTGCAGAGAGGGGCGTTGCTCTGAGGCTCCAGGCCCCTAGCTCACGCTTCTGTGTCTGTACTTGATGTGGGGGAGGGTTCTCATCACTTCGAAGGCTAGGTTGGAGAGCTGGTTTAACAGCTTGGCCCCGGCGGACTCTCCCAGCGTTACCAGCCTCCTCTCGGCCCACCTAATCCACACCCGGGCTTCGTCCACCGCCGAGCACTCGGGGGAGGCGCAGGCTATCCAGCTTCTAAGCGGCTCCTCAGGCGCCGCGGCGTAGGCCAGCTTCAGAGCCCTCTTGTACAGCGCCGTTGCCGTGTCTAAGTACTCCGCCTTCCCGGTGGCTAGGTAGAAGCCGAGCTCCATCACGGCGAAGGCCGCGAGGCGCATGATGCGGGCCTGGGGGCGGGGCAGGAGGTTAGCCGCCTTGTGGCTGTACGTAGCCGCCGAGTCCAGCGCGCCGAAGAGCTTAATCAACGGGTCGTCCTTCCTCGCCCTCCTAGCCTCCCCCCTCCAGTACACCAAAGTCTCTCCACCATCACCCGGACATGCAAAGAGCAGTAGACATGGTTTAGACAGCACTACACCTCCCCAAAGTCTAAATATAAATGAATCAGTCAAAATGCCGTGATGAGGCCGCTGAGCTTGGAGTGGTGACGTAATTTCAGCCGGCTGAATTGTTAAGAGTATGTAGAAAATTGGGGGATATGTTGTTTAGAAAGTCTAGGGCGGACGGCGCCGCGCTGTTGAGAGAGGAGTTGCGGAGGCCCGGCATCGTGCTGGTCCCCGGCGTCTTTAACGCGTTGACTGCTTTAATGGCCCAGCAGCTGGGCTTCAGGGCTGTGTACGTATCGGGGGCGGCCGTCACGGCCTCCATGGCCTTGCCCGACCTCGGCTTGATAACTCTTGACGAGATGGTAAAGACCGTGAAGTACATTGTAGACGCCGTAGATGTGCCAGTGATTGTAGACGCCGACACGGGCTACGGCGAGGCACTCAACGTTATGCGCGCCGTTAGGGAGTTCGAGGCGGTGGGCGCCGCCGGGATTCAGCTAGAGGACCAGGTCTTGCCGAAGAAGTGCGGCCACCTCAGCGGCAAGGCCGTCGTGCCGCCGGACGAAATGGCTAAGAAAATCCGCGCCGCCGTGGAGGCCCGGAGAAGTCCAGACTTCGTCATAATCGCACGGACAGACGCTGTTGGGGTGACGGGGTTTGAGGATGCGGTGGAGCGGGCCCAGCTCTACCTAGAGGCGGGGGCCGACGTCATATTCCCAGAGGCCCTCCGGACTGAGGAGGAGTTTAGAGAATTCGCCAGGAGGGTCAAGGCCCCGTTGCTTGCCAACATGACGGAGTTCGGCGTCTCCCCCCTCATACCGGCCAGGCGGCTGGAGGAGTTCGGCTACAAATTTGTAATTTTCCCAGTCACCGCGCTGAGGGTGGCTATGCACGCCATTAGAGAGGTCTTCAGAGCTATAATGAACGAGGGGACGCAGGCGCGGTGGCTGGACAAGATGTTCACACGGAAGGAGCTCTACGACTTGGTTAAGTACTACGACTACGAGAAGTTGGACACAGAAATTTCTAGACATATAGACAATATTTATAAGAGCGGGCGGGGTGGGCGCCATGGATAGAGTCACGAAGATCCTGGCGGAGTACACCAGCGCCGTAGACTACTCCAAGGTGCCTCTAGAGACTCGTCATGAGGTTAAGCGCAGGATCATCGACTCCATGGCGGTGGCCTTCGCGGCGTACAACGCAGAGCCCGTGGCTATCGCCAGGAGAGTCGCGTCGAAATTCGCCACTTCGAGGGGGGCCAGGTTGCTGGGCACGCGCTACGAAACCACTCCAGACTGGGCCACTTTTGTAAACGGCCTCATGATCCGCTACCACGACTACAACGACACCTACCTCTCCAAAGAGCCCCTCCACCCCAGCGACTTGATCGGCGCCGCACTGGCGGTGGGCGACTACGTAGGCGCGGAGGGGACAGACCTCATCACAGCCGTAGCCATAGGCTACGAGGCGTC
This sequence comes from Pyrobaculum sp., assembly GCF_049971835.1. Lineage (NCBI taxonomy): Archaea > Thermoproteati > Thermoproteota > Thermoprotei > Thermoproteales > Thermoproteaceae > Pyrobaculum > Pyrobaculum sp. The sequence goes on along the minus strand of NZ_JBMFKV010000004.1, from coordinate 28,344 downwards.
GGTCACCTTCTGCGACGGCGGGACTCTGCGGAAGAGGGGCTGGGACCACGTCAATTTCCTGGGGATTGGCAGCGTGCTGGCCGCCGCCAAGCTACTACGCCTCGACGCGGCCAAGACACAGCACGCCCTCGCCATCTACGCCGTTCCCCACGCCGCGATGCGCCAGACGAGGGTGGGCGAGCTATCTATGTGGAAGGGCGCCGCCGCAGCCAACTCAAGCCGCAACGCAGTATTCGCCACGTTGCTCGCACAAGAGGGCTACACAGGGCCCTTTAAGCCGTTTGAGGGGGAGATGGCTTTCTTTAAACAGCTGTTACAGGGCGACTTCGATCTGGGGGTGCTGAAGAGTATGGAGGAGGGGAGGCCGCCCCGTAGGATACTCGACACGTACATCAAGCCGTACCCAGTGGAGTACCACGCCCAGACAGCCGTCGAGGCCGCCTTGAAGCTCAGGGAAAGGGTCAGAGTCGAGGAGGTTGAGAAGATTAGGATAGACACCTACGAGGCGGCCTACACAATCATCGGCCCCAAAGACCCCGAGAAGTGGGACCCCCACACCAAGGAGACGGCGGACCACTCCATAATGTGGATCACCGCCGCGGCGTTCTTCTGGGGCCCGATAAAAATAGAGCACTACAGAGACGTGAGGAACCCCGCCGTCCTCTCCCTAATGAAGAAGATAGAGGTCAACCTCGACCCGGAGCTAGACAAGCTCTACCCGCAGGCCTTCCCCACCGTAATTACGGTCTACACCAAGGGAGGGGGTAAATACACCGAGAGAGTGGACTACGCGAAGGGGCACCCCAAAAACCCCATGACCGACGCCGAGCTCGAAGATAAGTTCAACACACTAACCCGCGACGTACTGCCGGAGGAGGCTAGGAGGAAGGCGCTGAAGATTATGTGGAGACTGGAGGACTACAGCGCGGCGGACCTCCTTGAGGCCCTCGTAACTTAGCTATTTTTTCTCTGCTTTCCAATCTACGAGGCTGTGCACAGGCCTGCCCTTTATTTTCATTACGTGCGCCGTGGCTGAGAGGGCCGCGGCGACTCCCATGGCGGCCGAGATCACAGCTTGCTTATAGGGGTAGGCCACTATGTCGCCGGCGGCGAACACCCCCGGCGTCTTCGTCCTGCCTTCCCAGTCTGCGATGATTTCGCCCCTCTCGTTTAGATCCACCAAGTGCTTAACGAAGTCGCTCTTGGTGACGTAGCCCACTTCTACAAAAACCGCCGCAACTGGAAGCTCCTGCACCTCTCCGGTCTTCCTGTTCTTCACGACGATTGCTCTCACCTTTGTATCGCCTTTTATCTCCACCACCTCGCTGTTGGGCACAAGCACAGCCTTGCCGAGCTTCTTTGCCTGCTCTAGAAACTCCTCGTCGTGGATGGGCCTCTCCGAGGGGAATATCCAGTAGAACTTGTTAGATGTGGAGGAGAGGATGGTCACAGGCTCCCTCGCCAAGTCGCCCCAGCTGACTAGGGCGACGTCTTGCCCTTTGAAAAACGGCGCGTCGCAGATGGTGCAGTAGGAGACGCCCTTGTTTTTAAACTTGGCCTCGCCCGGCACCCCCAGCTCCTTCGGCGTCTTGCCAAACGCCAGTATCAAGGCGAGGCTCTTGTACTCGTCGCCGCCCTCGGTCCTCACGACAAACACGTCGCCCTGCTTCTCCACGGTCTTAACCTCGTCGAATATAATCTCAGCGCCGAAGGTCCTCGCCTGCTGCTCAACTCTCTTGGCGAGCTCAGGCCCCGAGATTTTGTGGATAGCCGGGTAGTTCTCGATGAGAGTCGTCATGTTGAGCTGGCCGCCGAGGTCCTTGCTGATCACCAGCGTCTTCAGCCTCTGACGCGCCGTGTACAACGCCGCGGACAGCCCGGCGATGCCCGCGCCTACGATAATCACGTCGTAGTCCACCTCCATGGCCACCGTTTCCAATGTCCATTTTTAAGATTTCTACGGCAGAAAGTTTTTAAAAGGGGTCCATTGGCCACCTTCGTGTCTTCAAAAGAGCAGGAGGCTCAGAAAGGCAAGCAGGGCTGGATCACCCCGGCGGTGATACCGCCGGAGGAGTGGGCCACTTTTAGATACCGAGGTAAGACGCTGGAAGAGTTGCTAAACATGCCAATGGACGAGTTTATCAAACTTCTGCCAGCCCGCCAGAGGAGGAGCCTAAAGAGGGGGCTGAAGCCAGAGCACAGAAAGCTACTGGAGAAGATCAGGAAGGCCAAGAGGCTGGCCGCGCAGGGGAAGAAGGTCGTAATAAAGACACACGCCCGCGACATGATAATATTCCCAGAGATGGTCGGCTTGACTATCCAGGTGTACAACGGCATCACCTACATACCTGTGTACATATCGCCGTGGCACATAGGGCACTACCTAGGCGAATTCGCAATAACGACAAAAATTGTGCAACACGGCGAGCCTGGGCTGAAGGCCACGAGATCCTCGCTACACATAGCGGCGAAGTAGTATGGCCGCCGTCAAGCTCCAGGCAAGGCCAAAGCCAGGCGACACCTTTACGCTACCTAATGGGAAGAAGGTAGAGGTGAGGGACATAGGCGTGCCCTACGTCCTGCCGCCGGCCGCCGTCTGCGACGACCCGCTCTGCCCGTGGCACGGCCATCTAAAGATTAGGCTGAAGCTCCTCGAGGTGACCGTCGAGAAGGTGAGGATGCACAAAGCCGCCGTGGTGACCCACGAGTGGGTACACTACATCAGGAAGTACAATAGGTATGAGCGCAGGAGGAGGAGGATGAGGGTGAGAGTCCCCGAGTGTATTGAGGTGAAGCCGGGAGACAAGGTGATCATAGCAGAGACGAGGCCGCTCTCCAAGACAATATCCTGGGTAGTCATAGGCAAAAAGGAGGACGTAACTGAGTGGACTGCCAAACACGAAGCCCTAGGGACCTAAACCAGCAACCATAGGAGGCCCGAATAGGATTCGTATTGCGTCAATTATATATTGGAGACATTTTCAAGAGCCCATGGTAGGGAGGTTTTTTCCAAACCGCGTTGTTGATAGCCGCGCTAGCGACGGCTATGTCAGCCTCTTCTCCGCACAGGCCAGCGTATACGTCGGATTACATCTGTCTGGATGCTTTAGACGTGGGGGTTTCTAATCCCCATGGCGTTGCGCTGAGCGTCTACTTAGACGGCGAGGGGTTCCGCCCAACCGCCCTGTACGTCGAGGGCGATGTCGTGTCAGGAGTCTTTCCAAACGTAACAAACGTGGTGTATACAGTGGTGATGCCGCAAAAAGCCAAGAGGGTCTGTCTTGACCTGCCTATTTCTAAGTCTGCGCCAGATTCCGTGCAGAGAGCCGCCGAGGAGTACGCGAGGGCAAAGGGGCACCTATACGCAGTCGCTACCCCGAAAGGACGCGGCTACCTCTTGGTGGAGAACCGGACTTCAGATATCCCGCCTTTTGTTAAGTGGCCCGGCGGCGGCGCCACGGCGAAGCCGACAGATAGATGGGAGGTCGTGCCGCGGGGCGGCAAGAGGGGCGGAGAGCCGGTGGCCTCGGCCACGGCTAACGTGGGCGACGTGGTGGGCTACATCCGTAGCGTTGCGTATAACTTCACGAGATACCCGGGCGGTTGCACGAAGAATCCATACCGGATTGCCCTACCCAACGGCACGTTGTGGATTGAGTTTATCTTCACCAACGCGACGACGCGTGGAGACTATACAGTTTATATAGATATATACGACGCCCCGGTGGGGGGCGCTACGGTGTTTTACGACGTATATGGACAGCGGGTAACTGTCGATAAGAGATCGCCGACCTACCTAGCCAGGCATGTAGATGTGCCAGCCGCGGCTCAGGACAGAATCATATATTTAGAGGTGTGGACCTGCGGCGGCCCGCCCGGTGTTTTAGATGGATACGTCGTGTTTAGGGTGCGGACGAGTGACTACTACGCCGACTATGTGCGCTACCCGATCCAGCCCGGCGCTGTGGTTGTTGTGAAAAACACCCTTACAAGCCCCAGCCTAAATGATATGTACTCTAACACCACTCACGTAGTCCTTCCGCCTTTCGAAACTCCGCCCGGCCACTGGGTAGGAACCGGCGCGCTGGCCGCAGACGTCACAATTAAGCTCTGCACCACGAGCTCCTCCACGCCGCCGCCCTCCTACTTCGGACCGCTGAACCTGTACTACGGCCCCTACTGGGTAGCCTCAACATCCGTGGCGGCGCAGAGTTGCGGCTGGCAGAGTACTGGCGGCTACAGTCTCTACTGCTGCACCTACAGGGCCAACACATGGAGCTGGATAAACGCCCAGGATCAAGTCGCCACGGCATATTCGCTGAGAAATCCACTCGGGTTCCCAGTAATCCTAGGCCCTATACCCAGCTCCGGCGCCATCGTGTACTCGGACGCCGTTATTAACACGCTTTACTACAGAGGCCAGAGGAGGCCCGACATAGCGCCACCCGATTCGATTATTTACTCAAGCTACGGCCACAATTTTGCCGACGTCATTCTATACTACCTAAACGTGAGGGGCACATCTGGCGTGGGCATCAGGATAGACATAAAGATACAGTCTTCAGGGGGAGATAGACTTGCCCCTAACATTCCCGTATCCCTCTCTCCGTTCATGATTAAGACGCAGAGCGGGGCAGTGGTCTATAGTCAACCCGATAGGGTAGAGGTCGTCATTTCATCTCCTTATAGTATCGCCATACGCTATGTTACGCCAGGTAATGGAAAAACTCTGGTTCCAAGCCAGAGCCTAAGGAGTGCTTTGGAGTCTATCTCAGCTGTTCTCGACACCTTAGGGGCTCTCGCCAAGGGGCTTCAATTTGTTAATTATTACGTTAGAAGCCCGTACTTAGGTGGCGCCGCCGTTGCTATGTCTTTTATAAGCTCTGTGGGGAGGTACATAACTGAGTCCGCCGAGAGCACCGTTACCACTTCTCATATTACATACTCAGTAATAGCCACGGCGAATATAAGGTGGGCTGAGAAGCAAACACAACACGCCTTTGCGATAAGTTTGAGAGTGAACGCTGGCACAAATCCCACCTCTATTAGCATTCACAGAGTGAACGTATGGGAGGGGAGTAGCGTTAGGACTTACTCAATATCTGCCACATCTACGGTGCCTTTAAGGCTAAGTTCTGCTACGCAAAAAGTTTACGAATTCCGTAACTTCTTCTGCCTTTTTAACGAGGTGCCAGACGTATATTCATGGACTTGCAACTACGGCGGGTTCAGATAGTTGTGCCTATTTTCTCTGCCGCCGTCTTGTTCCTACTTTTTTTACCGCTTTATTTTCTAGATCCCTCTTTCTACTCGGTGGCGCCACTCGGGTTTTCGCTCGCCTACATCGCCGCGTTTAGGCCGCGGCTTCTGGCACTCTGGCCCCCCGCCTTCATCGTGCCCGTCTTGTACCGCTTGGGTGTTCTCGACGCTGTGTGGGTTCTCTGGTACACCGTGTTTACCACCGTTTTGGCGTACCTCTTAGCGCTGTCTCTGGGAAATAGGGGTTGCCGCCTCGTGTCTCTGGCGGTTTTCTGGCTGATGTCGCAGGTCGCCCCCTTCGTCGTAAGCCTCCCGCTGTTTCTGTTGTTCGGCCCAGTCTTCGGCGTCCCCCTGCCCAACCTCTGGGAGTACCCCCTCTACGTGGCTGTGTACTGGATTATATATCAAACCCACGGAAGAGCTGTGAACTGGTGCCAGAGGCACATTGAGGAGCCCGAGCTCAGGTGCTGGTGCTCTAGAGAGTAGATTTAAGACCCGGGTTGCTGTGGGGCGTGAACCCGGTGGTGCTGGTCGACACGAGAGAGTGGGCTCTGGAGGTGGTTAGGGCCATAAAGGAGGCTGGGTGCGGCGTCTTGAAGACGAGGCTTGAGGTGGGTGACTACGTCGCTGGGGATTTTGTCTTTGAGAGGAAGAGTGTAGACGACTTCGTAAACTCGGTGGTGGAGGGGAGGTTGTTTGAACAGGCGGAGAGACTTAGATCGTCCGGCATGAGACCCGTCGTGGTGGTGGAGGGGGATCTCTGGGGCGAACTGAGGTTTAGGAGGGTGTCGCCCAACGCGGTTTTGGGAGCTCTGCTGGCCCTGGCGTCTATGGGCGTCGGGCTGATCTACACCGAGGATAGGGCCCAGACGGGGGCTTTAGTGTGCCTCGCCGCTAGGCGCGAGTCGTCTAAGAGGGGGGTCAAGGCGCCTGTCGCCAAAAAGCGTGGGATCGACATCAGATCTCTGCAGATTGCCCTTCTGGCCTCCCTCCCCGGCATAGGGCCTAGGCGTGCCGAGGAGTTGCTGAGGCGGTACGGCACGCCGCTCAACGCCCTGTTGAACTACAGATCTTGGAATGTCGACGACAGGAGCCACATGGCCATAAAAAGGGTGCTGGAGACCCCATACGGCGACAGCTCGACTCTCGACGACTTCCTCGGCTAGAGCGGTTGCCAGCGCCACTCATAGCCAAGGTCGAGATTCTCCAGCCTACAGGCGGGGGGGTTTCTCAACGTCTCTCTAAATACGTGGGCGAGTTTTGTAGGCACTCTCCGTGTCCCCTTGACGTCTATGAGCGCGAAGAAGGGCTGATACCCCAGGCCCCACTCGTAGCCGTGTAGAAAGCTCCACCAAATCGCGGCCTCCGGCTTCACCTCTTTGAATATGCCAGCCATGGCGCATAGGTAGCTGTACCTCAGCTCCTCGTCTCTTGTGGCTATGCCGAACTCCGTCACGGCGAGGGGTCGGGGGGGCCTTACCTCCAGCAGAGCCTCGGGCCTCAGCACGAACCTCAGCGAGAAGTCGTCGTATCTCCCCACCACGTAGAAGTTGAGGGCGGCGTAGTCCATCTCCCGAAACATACTCATATACCTGTCGTTCTGCTTGTTTAGGAAGTGCAGCACCGCCTTGAAGACGGGGCTCCTCGCCTCGAATCTGGTGTATGAATGGGTGAAGGTGGCTTTGACGCCGTAGCTCTTCAACACGTCCCGCGCCTCGGTGATGGCGCGGTCAATCACCGACTGGGCTCTTCTCATGTTTTTAATAGAGAGGTAGGCGAATGGGGGCAGGTCGCCCCTTCCGTACGCCAGGTAGGTGTACATATTCGGCTCGTTGAAGATAATGGCGACGTCTATGTAGTCCCCCAGCTCCCGAGCCACGAGGTCTACATATGAGAGGAACCTCGCCGCGACCACCCGGCTCTCCCACCCCCCGTGTCTCCACACCCAGCGGGGGTTGGTGAAGTGGTGTAGGGTGACCCAGGTCTCCAACCCCGCCTCCTTGACGTCGCCGAGGTATCTCTCGAAGAGCCTAAGCGCCTCCCGGTCGTAGCGCCCCTCCACGGGCTCCACCATAGCCCACTCCACGCCGGTCCTAAAGATCTCAAGCCCAACAGCCTTGGCCAGGCTTATGTCCTCGTTGTAGAAAAGCAGGTGGTGAGCCCCCGGCTCGTCCGGCATGTCGCACCTACAGAAGCCGAAGTGTTGGTAAGGCGAAATCGCGGCGCCGATCTTCACACCCCACACCAGCCATCATTTAAAAACGATTAGCTCCACGAAGCACATGTATTGCGCATATACCCCGAGTCTTCAGTTTCCATCTCCTGGACAAAAGGTGAGTTAATACAGCCGGCCACAGCGGCTTACTGGCCCTACTCCACAAAGTATCCGTAGACTAGAGTTACCGCAGTATTAATACTGAGGTGTTGGCTGCCAGCGCCACTGCTATGGATGTGCTGTTGTACAGCAGGGCGGAGGCTCCGTAGTAGCCGCGTGAGAGGAGGATTACCATGTCGTAGGTGTTTTCAGACAGCTCTTTGACTATTTCCGAGGCGACGGTCTCCCCCTCCCCCATTTTCCTAGTCTTGAAGTGGTACCTCACCCCCCGCTTCCCCACGAAATCCTCCACTGTCTTTCTCAGCTCCTCTGAAGCATCCCCCTCTGTGGGGGCCACGTATAGGAAGACTATCTCTGCGCCGTATCTCTCGCCGAAGTCCACGGCCACGTTTAGCAACTCTCTAAGCCTCGCGGGGCTCATCGGCGAGATGGGGACTAGAATTCTCCTGAATTTGTAAGCCAGCTCGTAGAAGGGCTCGTCACCCATACCTTTTCCCCTCTGTTATCAGTTTAAGTGTTTTGTCTGTTTTCTCGATAGAGCGCCACTTGGGCATGGCGCCGAATATAGCTCTTATCGCGTCTATGTTTTCCGGCACGACGATGGACTCTTGGTGGACGCCGTACATTAGGTACAGCTCCCCGCCTCTGACCGTCACGGAGTCTCTGAATATGGCAACCTCTGGAAAGTCGCCCCTGGGTCTGCCGAGATCTCTTGCAAATTCTATAACCTGGGCGAGGCTTTGGAAGCCGGCGCCCACGTCGGCTAGGAAGAGCCGCGGCGTCTTTGCAAAGGCCTCGAGCACCGCGTCTCTGGTGTAGCCCCCGTCTAGCTCGACGTACGCCATGTGCATGTGCATTATCGTGACGGGCACCGCGACGGCCATGGTTACGATGTCTACGTTCCGCAGTATTGTCTGGACGTCGGGGCCGTGGTGGCTGGGGACGCTGGCCGGGTTGGGGACGACGTCGTTTATAGGCCCCTTCTTGTGCTCCTTGGGGTCGGCGCCGCGCCTGGCGATGAATATCCTCGCCTTTTTGATCCCTATGCCGTTTAGCATCAGCGACGTGAGAACTCTCGTAATGCCAGTGGTGTTACAGCTTACTACTCTCACATAGCGCTTGCCCCTCGCCTCTTCGTAGTTGGCGAGGGCGTTGAAGCTTACCTCAGCCACGTCGGCGTCCTCCCCGCCTTGAAACACCACGGGCTTGTCAAACTTGCTGTAGTACTTCTCCTTGTTGTCTCTGCCGACGTCCTCGGGAGAGGCGTCTATTATGACGTCGGAGGCTTTTATCAAGTCTTCTATCGTGCCCGCCGGCTCGATGCCGGCTTTTCTAAACTTGTCCAGCCTATCCGGCAGAGTGTACACTCTGAAGCCTCTTTCCAGCGCCACCTTCGCCTCGTAGTCTGGCGTCACCTTCAAGACTCCGGAGATTTTCATGTCGTCTTGCGCCGCCACGGCGTCGGCGATGCGTTTGCCTATTGTCCCGTAGCCAACTATTCCCACTTTCATATTCTAAACTTCTTCGCAGATGTTAATAAGGCCTTCACCGCAGGCATCTCCTCTCCGCCTATGGTCTGTATGAAGGCTCTGCCTCCCGTGGATACATGGAAGGCTTTGTCCAGCACCCCGGCCTTCTCCGCGGCCATTATTGTGTGGCCGCCCCCTAGTATGAGCTTTCTACGGGCCGCCGCCTTTAACAACTCCAGTGTGCCCACTGCGAATTTCTCGTCCTCTATATACCCCATCGGGCCACTGAATATTACAAGCTCGCTTTGGTCGACGAGCTCTTTAAAGGCTAGGATCGTCAGCCTTCCTATGTCCAGCGGTGACTGGGCTAGCGAGTAGACGTCCATGTCCATCCTGCCGTTTTGGTTCACGGCGAAGTCGACGGGCGTGTGTATCTGCCCGCCGTATTTTGCCAGCAACTGCTTCGCCTTGTCTATGTACGGGAGGTAGCCGCCCTGCTCCACCACCTGCTTAAGCGCCGTGTTCAACACGCCGTGTTTAGCCACGGCGAAGACAAAGCCCACGAGGCCCCCCACCGCTACCTTCTCCACGAAGCTGTTTTTCAACAACTGCTCCACAGCCTTCAACGTGTCTGGTATCTTGGCCCCGCCGGCCATCAACACGACGCCCCGGCCCTTCTTCTCAAACACAGCCCCCAGCGCTCTGAGCTCCCGCTCGAATATGGGGCCGGCGCATGAGGGCAACACCATGGGGAACCCCACGACGCTTGGCTGCGATCTGTGGGCCACGGCGAAGCCGTCGAAGACGAAGTAGTCGGCGAGGGGGGCCAGCTTCCGCACTAGAAACGTGTCGGCCTGGGCCTCGGGGACTTTTTCAATAACCTCCTCAGCTAGCACGCGGACGTTCTCCAGTAGCAGTATCTCGCCCTCCCTGAGCTCCCGTATCTGCCTCCTCGCCTCTGGCCCAATGACGTCGTCGACGAATTTTATCGGCTTTTCCAAGTACTTCTCTATGTAGGGTTTGTGGAGGTCTAGAGATGTGAAGTCGTCTTGGCCTGGTCTGCCCTGGTGCGCCAGGACGACCGCTTTTGTCCCGGCCTCGGAGGCGACGCGTAGCGTGTAGGCGTGCATGCGTATTCTGAAATCATCTACTATCTTTCCATTTACAATAGGCGAATTTATGTCAATTCTAATAATTAGGGTTTTTCCTCTATGTAGGCATTTGTTTATATTTGGAATCTGATCTACTATTTCATTAAGCAACATGTGGAAAGTTATTACTAGGGTTAATAAGTATTACTGGCTACACCCACTATTTATTAATATATAGTATATTTAGGATGAGCCACAAACTGTTATTAACAAGTGCCTCTCTGGGGCTATGCGTCTTGACAAATACAAAACCGCGCTTGAAAAGGTGGCGAAGAGTCTGAATGAGAAAGGCGTCGAGCACGTGCTGATCGGAAGCGCGATCTTGCCCTTTCTCTATAATATAGACTACGACCCCAGGGACTTGGATATTTTTGTAATTAACAAATCCACAGTGTTGGATAACGAGCTGTTTGAGGAAATTGCCGAGGAAAACGACTGGGATATGGGCACCTCTGACCACGGCACTATATACTACGAGTTGATAGTGGGTGGGGAGACCGTAAGGGTAGATCTGCTGGAGAATATCCTAGACATATATATACCGCCGGAGCTTTTGGCAGACCTCAGAGAGGTCGATGTCGACGGCGTCAGGGTTAGGGCTATCGGGCTGGAGCAACTCCTCGTCTTGAAGGCCAAGATAGCGACTAAGGAGGCTGAGGATTTCATAAACGAGGTGGCTAGGTACGTGCTGGAGCGCGGCATCAAGCTCGACTACGACAAGATAAGGAAATACGCCGGTGCGTATCCTGAAGACGCCGAGGGTATTTTGAAGAGGCTTAGGAGAAACGGGATCTACGTAGAATAAACAGTTATAAAATAGGCGGAAGGCGGGTAGTATGAGAGTTCTCTACATACACGCCGAGCGTTTTAGCTGGGAGCCCAGAGAGCCGGCTCTCGACATCAGAGACGAGCCGTCTTCCGGAGCCGCCTCCAACGCCTTGGTGGTCTTCGTCTCGGTAGAGAGGGGGGACACCGCAGACGAGGGTTTTCTAAAGGCCGTGGCGGGCGACGTGGTGGACATGGCGAGGAGGATCAAGGCGACCTCGGTGGTTATATACCCCTACGCCCACCTCTCCAGCGACTTGGCTAGGCCTTACGTGGCGAGGGAGGTGCTAGATAAGCTGTATGAAGCGGTTAAGTCGCAGTTCGGCGACGGGGTCTACAAGGCGCCCTTTGGCTACTACAAAGCCTTCGAGCTGAAGTGCCTCGGCCACCCGCTTTCGGAGCTCAGCCGGAGTTTTAAGCCTGGCGAGTCTAGGAGCGAGAAGAAGGCGGAGGAGAAGAGGGACTACTACGTAGTCATCACGCCGTCGGGGGAGGAGCACGACCCCGCCAAGTTCGACTACGGCGGCTACGGCGATTTAAAAGCTTTGGTGGAGAAGGAGGTTTTTAAGAAAGAGCTGGGCGGGGGGGAGCCCAGGTACCTGGAGTACCTCAGGAAGTTCGGCTTTGAGTGGGAGACTATGTCAGACGCCGGCCATATGCGCTACGCGCCTGAGGCCACCGTCATGATGGAGCTGGTTGAGGACTACGCCTACATAGTGGCCAAGTCGCTGGGGATCCCGGTGTTTAAGATCAGAGGCACCAACATGTTTAAACTCTCGGAGCGCGCCATTGAGTCCCACGCGAGGCTCTTCGGCGAGAGGCTCTACATCGTGGAGTCTGACACAGATTTGATACTTAGATACGCCGCCTGCTTCCAGCAGTTCGCCATGGCGAAGGACTGGGTCATAAGCTACAGACACCTCCCCTTCGGGATGTTGGAAATAGCCGACTCCTACCGCCACGAGCAACCCGGCGAGACGGTGCTCCTGTTTAGACTTAGGCGTTTCTACATGCCCGACCTCCACATATTTACAAAAGACCTGGGGGAGGCGATTGAGGTCACCTACAAACTCCACGAGGCTATATTTAGAGAAATCGGGAAGCTGGGTAGGACCTACGTCTCTCTGTACAACGTCACAGAGGACTTCTACAAGACCCACAAGAGCTACCTAGCCGAGCTGGCCAGGAGGGAGGGCAAGCCCATTTTAGTGCGGGTCCTCCCCGGGCAGAGGTACTACTGGGTGCTCAACGTGGAGTTCCACATAGTGGACGAGCTGGGGCGGCCTAGGGAAATCGCCACTTTTCAAATAGATGTGGGCAACGCCCAGCGCTTCGGCATTAAGTACGTAGATGAAAACAACCAGGTGAGGTACCCCGTCATTATCCACACAGCTATCTTAGGCAGTGTGGAGAGGTACCTCTACGCGGTGTTCGACACCATGGCCCTGGCGGAGAGGCAGGGCAAGACCCCGAGGCTACCCACGTGGCTCTCGCCGGTGCAGGTACGCGTAATCCCCGTCTCTAGAGAGAACTTGAAATACGCCATGGCTGTAGCCGACTACCTTGAGGCCGAGGGCATCCGCGTCGACGTCGACGACAGGGAGGAGACTCTGTCAAAGAAGATTAGAGACGCCGAGACCAGCTGGGTGCCATACATCGCCGTAGTCGGGGCCAGGGAGGAGGCCGAGGGGATCTTGGCTGTTAGGGAGAGGGGCGGGGGGCAGTACAAGGCGAAGCCGGAGGAGCTTATGAGGAAGATCAAGGAGGAGCTTAGGGGCTATCCACAGAGGCCTCTCTACATGCCGAGGCTCCTGAGCCAGAGGCCGTCGCGGTAGCTCTGACTGTCTGCTTATTATGTTTTTCCGCACTGGCCTAGGGCGGTGCACACGGGCTCTAGCCTCATCAATGCGTCTAGGGCGCCGCCAGTGAGGCGTATCTGCTTTTTCTGTTTGCTCCAGCTCTCCACGCCCAGCGTCTTCAGCACCGCCGCCGTCCTCGCGTAGTCCGCCCCGCGCCTACGACACAAATGTAGTAGCTATCCCCCAAGCGGTTCACCGTCAACTACTCGGACCGTTCATATAAGTAACCCTCGAAGCTCCTGAGCCAGAGGCTTTTGGAGTTACCGATATATTTATTCAAGCGAAAAGTTTATATAGGGGTACCTACGGCGCGGTCGCAATGCAAGCAACAACCCAGACCCAGAAGAAAACCCCCGTGGTGGGTAAGCACGTCTACGGCGAACTATACGGTGTCGACGAGGGGTTGCTCCGAGACGAAGACCGACTCCGAAGGGTCGTTATAGAGGCCGCCCATATAGCCAACATGCACCTGGTTGAGGTGAACTCGTGGAGGTTTAAAGGCGGCGACAAGGAGGGGGTTTCCGTAATCGCGCTTGTGCTGGAGAGCCACATAGCGATTCACACATGGCCAACCTACAGATTTGCGACGGTAGACGTTTATACATGCGGCGAACACTCCGACCCAATGGCCGCCTTTAGATACATAGTATCGCAACTATCCCCCAAGCGGTTCACCGTCAACTACTCGGACCGTTCATATAAGTAATCCTTCTCTTCTTTTCCCCCGTGTCCAACATTCTACTCATCGTACTGTGGCGTAGGGCTGAGGACCTGCCCCTGGATATCCGCGAAAAGGCGGCTTACGTCGGCACCGCGTATTCGGCAGACGTAGTGAACCACGTCATTAAGGCTCTCTACGAGACCTATACACACGTCGACACGGTGATTGTATACGGGCCTGATCTCAGCGGCGCGGGCGACTACGTTGTGCAGGCTCTGAGAGGTGAATGTAACGACGCGGTGAGAGTCCCCTGTCAATACATAAAAGAGCTCGGGGTCCAGGTGGTGGATCTCAGATGGAGAGACGACAACACGCTGAGGGAGGTCGTGGCGACGCTCTACAAGCCGAGGAATACGCCCGCTAGGGAGAGGCGCGAGGTCGCTCTAGAGCCTCCGGACAAGAGGCTACAGTACCAGGGACCCCATGTGATCTACGACCCGGACCCCGCCACGCTGAGGGCCAAGGCTGTTGACTATATCTTGACCTACGGCGTCGAGACTAGAGACGTCATCTACAGCGTCCTGATACTACAACGTGGAGACGGCGGGGGCTACGCGGCGGGGCCGTGCGACCTCTTAGAAGACTGGCCCTGCGGCTTGGGGAGAGCCGACGTTTTCATGGCCACCCCGGCATACGTCAAGAAGCGGGAGCTACAAAAAGCGGCCGCCCTAGTCGACGTGGGAATCTACGGAAGAGATGTATACGACCCACACGGCAATTTCGTCTTAGCCGACTCGCTGTATCACTACAGCCCCCGCGGCGTGTTGCTTAGACAGATAGAGCTGACAGAGGTCAACGTAAGGAGAGAGGCGCAGAAGCTGTTACCAGACCACGCATTCTACCTGGGGAGGGAATACGCAGCCTACAGAATACTAAAAGAGAGGTACGTACAGGACAGGTGGAAAGGCGAATTCTGAAACTAGATACGTCTCAAAAAGTCTAGAATTCTTTCAGCTACTTCTCTTGGGGAGCTGTACTTACCCTTCACAAGCGCGTAGTGGTGGCTCTGCCAGTATATGTCTGTTCTCTCGGCGGCTTGCGGTAGGAGTTCCACCAGCTCTGCCCTAAGCCCCTCGTCGAAATATCTGGCGAGGGAGCTACGCGGCACGGCCCACACAGCTCTTAGATCTAGCAACGCCTTTAACACATCGTGATCCACATAGCCACGTCTCAGGGGGTCTACTATCTTGCGCCTAGCCTTCTCCGCCAGTTGCCAAGCTACTGAAGAGATTTTAAAGCCGCCGTACAGCTCAACGGGCGGGTTTAGCTCCACCGAGACGCCGATTCTCAGAAAGTCTACCCTAGGCGTGTCGACGCCCAGAACCTCCGCCGATATTCTCTTCACCTCAGCAACAACGTCGTAGCCGACCTCTACGCCCATACGCCGTAGGTAAGCCCACAGAGGCACGCCCGACCACCTGGCCACCACGGGCACCCTCAGCGGCAGTAGGTATGGAAAGACGTCTTTCTCAACGTCGTGTTCAAGCAGACCGAAATAGACGTGCCTCCCCGCCCATACAGCAACTGCGTGTCCCTCTTCCACTAACTCGCGGTTCGCCTCAGCCACCATTTCTAACACAGAAAGCTTAGAAGCTGGCGTAGGCGGCGCTGTATCTATATCAAACGTAAATCTAGGCGGCTCTCCTATGTCTGGCAACACGACGTAGTTTATCGAAAAGCCGCCTCCGATAACGAAGCCGCGTCTATTCATAATCTGGGAATACCTAATCATGTAGGCCACCCTCTCGCCATCAGAAAGCAGTTGCTGAGAGGGGGCGTGCGGCCAGCCCAGCCGTGTCAGTACCTGCCTAATCTCGTCGATGGTAGGGACTAGCCGTAGAACTTCTCTAAATTGACGCAGTGTCCCTCGCCCCATCCTCAAGTATATACCCCGTCGCCCACCTAGCTACGTAGTTAAGCCACGGGAGAAATTCCTCGCGGTACGGATCGAAGGCCCCCCAGGAGACGCTCCGACCTCTCAGCAACATGTCCCACACCACCAACGCGGCGAGAATAGCCCTGCCCCGCGGCCCAGACAGCGCATAGATCTTATCCACGTCGTAAAGCCCCCGAGACCACAGCAAATCCACAAGATAAGGCCCGGCCTCTCCATAACTTAAAATATCTGCATAACATTGCTCCACAGTACAAACATAGCCGCCGTAATCCGGAGAATACTCCACCTCTCGCCTATCCATATCGTTGACATATACATCCGCCTTAACAAAACCCCGAGCCTTCACATCCGCGATCACCATAACTCTGTCAAATCCCACCGCCTTCTTCAACCAGGGAATTACGTAGTAAAACACTGCCCCACTCACCAACAAATCACAGCCTAATAAATTAAAATTTTAATTCTAGCAAGGTTGCGCCCCCACGTCGGGCGCCCGCCTATGCGTGCCGCCTACACGCCCCAGCCCACACACGGCGCCGCACTGCAACAAGCCCCGTCTGGAGCCTACGTCGTTTCAAACCCACCGTTGTATAGCCACTCTACACCTAGCCCTCAAGATCCTCACGGCGCTAACGGATTTTGTGAAGAAAGGCGCCGGGGGTGGGATTTGAACCCACGCCCCCTCGCGGGGACGGGATCTCCTGCGAGGCCTCAAGTCCCGCGCCTTGAGCCGCTCGGCCACCCCGGCTACCAACGCACAATACATCCTATATTAAAAATTTGTCCAAAGAAGCTGGCTTACAGACTGCTCTTAAATTTATGCACTATTCGCCGTGAGCATGTGGAAGCCGCATGCGATATTCATTGCTATATCAACGGCGTATGTGCCCTCGGCGCTTGTGCTAGCAAAGGCCTGGCCGCGTCGCTGTGCGGCCTTAGGCGGGGGCTGTGGTGAGCTACGGTAGCTGTTGTTTCTAGTCCGCTACCTTTCTGCCTCTGTATGTCGCTACTACTGCGAGGACTTTGCAGATGTCTTCTTCTACGCACTTAACCTCGACTTCTCCTTCTGGGCCTTCGATAACTACGTCGGCGTCGGGGGGCGGGTCTGGGCCTATGTGGATTTTGTAGCCGACTTTTTTGTCGCGGAGCCCTTCCACCACCACGTACTCGGCGTCTACATCTCTGCAGTCTATAGAGCGGGTGTAGAGTACATATATCTCGCCGTTGTAGAACAAGACCTTGTCCGCCCCGGCTCTCCTCAGCCTATGCGTGTCTTTGGTGGGGGGCTCGGGGTCGTGGTGGCTTATCTTTATGGCGGCGACGGTGTATCCCTCTTCTTTTAACTTTGTAATTATTTTCTCAGCCAGCGCGGTCTTGCCCACGTCTTTGCCCCCGGTGAGCTGTATAACGCAGGTCATGTGAGGAGTTGTAACAAGTTGCGGAGGTCATCGACGGCGTGTTTTAACTTCTCTCTCGCCTCCTCAGAGGGGGCGTATAGCTTTCTCCCCTCTCTCTCCACCTCGACCAGGACGCCGTCGGCGACCATCCGCTTGATGAGGACGTAGCCATATACGGCGCTGATGTTGAAGCCGAGCTTCCTCAGCTCCTGTATTATTGCGTATCCATGTAGCGGCCCCCTCTTGTCGAGTACACTCACTACATATAGCCAGAGGTTGCCCTGGCCTATGCAACGTTTAAACCGCTGGTATGCCCTCATCTATCTCGCTTCCCCTCTATAAACTCCAGCACCGCTCTGTAGGCCTCGTCTGGGCTCATGTGCACTGGCGGGTTTTTGAAGCCCCAGGCAGATGCGCTTATCAGCGGGCCGCCGACTCCTCTGTCTAGCGCGAGCTTCGCCAGCCTCACCGAGTCGGTTACAACCGCGGCGCTGTTCCACGCGTCGTGTACGTCGAGGGTGGCCTCTATCCTTATCTGGAGGCCGCCGAATATCTCCGCCTCTATTAAGGTATGCGCTATTTTTCTATCGCCGAGGAAGCCGATGTGGGCCACCGGCGAGATGTAGGCGTCGAACTCCTGGCCGAGGGCCATCATCTTCACCGCGGCGGTCTTCGTCTTCTCCTTATCCCCCCGCCTATACATCAGGTTAACGAAATCCGGGGTGCCCCCTACGTTTATCTGGTAGGTATGCCTAACCCTGACCCCCCTAAGCGCCAGCAACCTCACCAAAGTTTTATGCAGGACGGTCGCCCCTATCTGGTTCTGGGTGTCGTCCCCGAGGAGGGGCACCCCCCTCTCGGCGAATTTCCTCTGCCAGTACTCACTCGTCGCTATCGACGCAGGCATGGCGTTTACAAAGGCGGCGCCCGCCCTAAGCGCCGCTTCTGCATAGGCCTCAGCCGCCTTCTGAGCCCCAGTGGGCAGGTAGTTAACTACAACCTCCGTATTTGTCGAGTTCAGCTCCCTGACCACGTCCTCGACGGTGCCCTCTACTATCTTCGGCACGAGGCCGCCCGCCGGCACGCCGTCGAGCGCAGGGCCCGGCCTCACCACTACGCCGAGCTTCGGAGGTTTGTAGACCACCGTGGCGTTGTTAGGCGGCTGGAATATGGCCTCCGCCAGATCCAGCCCCACCTTCCTCGCGTCTACCTCAAAGGCTGAGGCGAAGACGATATCGCGGGGCGTGTAGCCCCCGACGTCTCTTAAAGCCACTATGGGCTCCGCCTCCCTGTTTCTCTTGTACATCTCTATGCCTTGGACTAGGGCGGAGGCGCAGTTGCCGACGCCCACTATCCCGACTCTGATGGGCATAGCTATCTAAACAGCTGTGTTAATAAACAATTTTGTTTAGATGATGGCTTTCCCCAGCGGCGGGCTACTGCATTTTCTCGGCTACCACCTCCGCCAGATCTTTCACAGCTACTGGGCTCTCCTTTGTCCTCTTGGCGTCTGACAGCATGGCGTTGCAGAAGGGGCACAGCGTGACGATGGTCTTGGCGCCAGTGGCTACGAGCTCCTCGAAACGTATGTGGCTAATTCTCTTCTCCTCGGGGACGTCGTACCAGTAGTTGCCTCCACCCGCCCCGCAACAGAAGGTCTTCTCCCCGCTTCTCGGAGGCTCCTTCACGGGGCCTAGCTTCACCAACACCCTCCTGGGCGGCTCCACCACCTTGTTGTATCTCGCTAAGTAGCAGGGGTCGTGGATTGTCAAAAGCTCGCCGCCTGGCTTCACCGCTATCTTTCCCTCTTCAACCAGCCGCTGGATAATCTGTGAGTGGTGGTAAACCTCTAGCTTCACCCCGAAGCTGGGGTATTCGTTTTTGAAGACGTTGTAGCCGTGTGGGCAGATGGTGATGAGCTTCTTAACTCCGTACTTTTCAAACAAAGACTTGTTCGTCAGCACAATTTCCTGGAACCTGCTCTCCTCGCCGATTCTCCTCACCGGATCGCCGCAACAAGTCTCCTCGTCCCCAAGCACCGCTATCTTATCCAGAAGTCCCGCCTTCTTAAATACGCCTATCAAGGCCTTTATAATTTGCCTAGCCCTATTGTCGAAGCTACCCATACAGCCCACCCATAGTAAATATTCGAAGGTGGGGTTCTCGCCGACGGTCTTAACTCCTAACTCCCTCAACCAGTCATGCCTCCCGTAATTGCTCTGCATCTGCGTATTGCCGTATTGGCTCAACGACATCAAAAAATCAGCCTTCTTCTGATCCAACTTAGATTCAAAGACAAGACCTCTCCTAATGTCAATAATGTAATCGACATGTCTTATATAGACAGGACAAGACAACATACAAGCCCCGCACGTCGTGCACGCCCACACCTCATCCTCTTGGAGGCCCAACTCAAAGAACGGCTTGTCGATCTTGGCGCCAGATATCTTGTTTATAAAAACACGCGGACTAAGCGGGCGGCCGGCCCTAGCGGCGGGGCAGACGTCCTCACACCTATTGCATTTCGTACATGCATCAGCCATAACCCTATATAGCGGCTCCAAGTCTGCTTTAGTCTTCGCACCTACCTTCACCTCGGTCTGGCCCGTCTCGATAATCTTCTCAAGATCAAATGGTGTAGTGAGCTCCCCATATCCTCTATCCAACTCAACGTAGTTTACAAGAGATATTATCATATGTCTTAACATAGTTAATGGTATTATTGATATTAATAAAAATACTATTATTATATGGATAAAATATGAATAAATATATAAACTATGTGATGGCGCCGGAATTAAGTAGGATAGGGAAGACCACGGCGTAGGGCCGCCGAAGTAATACTCTACTCTGTACCTCTGCAGTATCATCCCAGTTAGGCTTATTATTATAAACCCTATTAATATAGTTATATATTCTCTAATATTGTCATATCTATTTTTATATTTCACTATTCTGTAAATTGCTATTATGGGGCCTAGGATTAAGAACACAGCCGCTACGTCTAGTAGATATCTGAATACTAAAAATACAGGTCCGCCATACACTATACCTACGTAGTGTGTTACAGCAACTATTATGGTAGCTATTAACGAAATACCAAGGCCTATCATCAGCAGATAGTGCGCAAGACCTCCTAGAATTTCCTCCGCGAAAAATCTTCTATGTATGATAAATTCGTAAATAAACTTATATGTTTTCTTTTTTAAAATATATTTTAGAATTATTTTAATTCTACCTAGTTCATATAGAAGTTTATTAGTAAAATAGAGAAGCAATGCCACAGATAAGGTAGCTAAGACATAAACAAAAGGGGGGGTAAACGGCGGTACGTCCATGTACTCTACGTAGCTTGGTGACATAGGCTATGGCCAGTAAGCCCTTTTTATAGATTTCTTTATATACCTAAAATACTCTGTCTACTTAATATTGATTGTTTTATCCTATTAGCATAACTATATTACTATTTAGAATATATGTTACATATTGACCTAAATAGACAATTTCTGCAACGTTCTCTGTCAACGGGAGGCGGCTCCGGACTCCTTAGAACCCTCCTTATATCTTCAAGGATTTTAGTCGCTTGGGGGTTGCGCTCTATCCTTTCTACCTTGTTTCTATAAACCAGGTACCCGAAATCAGTCCTTAACAGCTCTATATATATCTGCAACTGCTTTACGTGAGACCCCCTTGTCGCGGCTCCGCTTTTTATTTCCACAGGTATCATCCTCTCGTTGCGTCTCAACACTAGATCTATGACCCCGACCATATCGCCGAGCTCTATCTTATACTCCGTTATGACGTCCTCCATAGCTGAGAGCACTCTTTCGTATCTTTCGTGGAGCAGGCGGCCCCTTATGAGGGCGATCAGCGATCTGTGCGTGAGGAGTTTTCTACCTAGCTTCGCCTGTATCCAGAGTAGGCGAGGGCAGTATTCGTATTCGTTTATCATCGAAGGCGTGATCCGCCTGAAGTCGTACTTAACGGCGTATATGTTAGGCCACAAGATCTCAACCTGATCTATCTTCTGGAGTTCTCTCAAAGCCTCGTCAAGGGTTAATTGCTCCAGATCGTCGCACTTCACGACTTTACACAAAGGCGGAGGTATCAACACTGGCATAGACACCTAATAGGTGTTGATCACCCGGCCTAACACCCTCGTCGGGCCGTTTCTGAAGACGAAGACGCCGCCGTCTATATGCCACGGCCTAGACAGCTCTATCTTAACGACGCCGCTGTCCCCCACCATGAGCTCCCCCCTATCAATCTCCTTTATATAGCCGCCGGTCCTCACGGCCTTGTAGTGAAAGACGCCCGAGAATCCTGACCTGATGATCGTCGGGTGTCTTAAAACCAGGACCTCGGCCGTAATCTCCTTCACAGCTTTTAAAGGCCTCGTCGATATGGCCATCCCCTTCTCAATCTTATCAACCCGATCCAGAGCTATGGTGACGAAGCTACCTGCCCTGGCCTTCTCGACAGGCGTCCTGTTGAGATGTATGGACTTGACAGTTGCCTGCGCCCACTTACCGTCGCTGTAGGGCCCCACCCATATCCTATCCCCTATATGCAGTACACCCCTCTCTATCAGCCCCCCCACCACAACCCCCACGCCCTTCACGAGATAAATCTCCGAGACGTACATGAGGGGCTCCCCGTTGAGGTCCCAGCGCCTCCTTCTAGGCAAGAGGGATAGGAATTTAAGCAGTAGGTCGAGCCCGTGCCCCGTCACGCTGGAGACGTAGAACACGGGCGCCACCCGGCCAGCCGGCATGGCCTTAGCCGCCAGCACCACGTCGCTCACGTCCTTAACTACATAGGGTATTTTACTCACGCCAGGCATTTTAAGAATCTTAACAACCTCGTCGACGGTCCTCCGAAACACCTCCTCCGGGGCGATGTCTATCCTAGTCACCACCACAAACACAGGCACGCCGAGGGCTACCGCTATGCCTAGATGCTCCTTCGTCATTTTCTGGACGCCTGAGTTCGCGGCCACCACCAACATGACGTAGTCCGGCTGGGAGCTGAAAAGCCCCCTCAACGCCGTCCTTAAATACCTCTCGTGGCCCCCCACGTCGACAAGCAGAACCAGCTTGTCAGAGCTCCTATAGACCTCGGCCTCGTCTAGAGGATCCACCAGCCCGTGGTTAACCACCTTGTCGCCGCTGAAGCCAAGAAGCCTAAGCGACACAGCCGAGGTACGCCCCGCCAAAACCTCGTGCTTATACCTAGAGGCGTAAGACCTCGCCAGCCCGTTGCCGTCGTCAAGCCTGCCCGTGGTCAACACACCCACTAGAGTGGACTTGCCAGCGTCCACGTTCCCCATAGCCACCACCGTCACGGTGGGCGGGGGCTCCTCCCTACTGGCAATCCTAAGCAGAACCTCGGCCACCTTCCCCCTAATGCCATCCGACACTCTAAGGATGTAGAAAGAGGCTCCTACACGCCTAGCCATTTCCCGCAACACGCCTAACGCCCTCAGCAACTCTTCATCGGGCAGTCCCAACGGCCTCCCGTCGTTAGACACGCCGATTAGATACACCGCCTCCCCCCCGCCCTCCGCCAACCTGCGCTTCAGCTGACCCGCCAACCTGTCGACGTCCTGAGAGTCAAGAGTAAGCTTATACTCCACATTGCCCTCCTCCGACTCAGGAGGAAACACCACAAAAAATCTCTATGTCCAGTTAAAAACCTATGAACGTGAAAAAAGTTTTAGTTTTTGAAGTGACGTATTTAAAGCGGTAACAAGCCAAATGGGAATATCCCCAGCGCAATGTTGGTGAATACTATAGCATAGGCGAACACCACAGACAGCGTGTTCAACACCTTTATCAACGGGTTCAGGGAGGGGCCGGACGTGTCTTTAAACGGATCGCCGACTGTGTCGCCTATCACAGCCGCCTTGTGCATATCCGTCTTCTTAAGGCCCTGGATTTCGATATACTTCTTGGCGTTGTCCCAGGCGCCGCCTGCGTTGGCCATCAGCAAAGCCCTGGGCACGCCAGCCACAATGGCGCCCATGATGAGACCCGCCAGGGCGTTCCACCCCAGCAACAAGCCGGTTAGCAACGGCACAATTATAGCGGCCAGGCCCGGTATCAAAAACTCGCCTAAGGCCCTCCTCGTCGCTATGTCCACCACCCTGGCGTAGTCCGGCTGCTCCTTCCACTCAAGAATGCCGGGCTTCTCCCTAAACTGCCTCCTAATCTCCTCCACTATCTCCATGGCGGTCCTCCCCACAGCCTCGAGCGTCCTGCTCGTGAAGAAGTAGACCAGCGCCACACCAATGAGGGCGCCTATCAGCACGTTGGCGTTAATTACAGAAAGCCCCGTCAAGCTCTGCGACATGACTTGGACCAGGTTTTGCTTCGTAATTTGCGATGCTGAGCCTACTATTTCAAATATCAACGCCACGAAGAGGACCAGGGCGGCCAGCGCGGCGCTGGCGATGGCGTACCCCTTCGTAGTGGCCTTAGTCGTGTTGCCCACCGAGTCAAGCACGTCTGTGATTTCCCTCACCTCATCCGGCAAGCCAGCCATCTCCACCACCCCGCCGGCGTTGTCTGAGACGGGGCCGTACGAGTCCGCCGTGATTATTATGCCGGCGACTACCAGCAACCCTACGCTGGCCATGGCCGTGCCGAATATGCCAGCCAGATACTTAGAGAGCTCTCCGAAGCCCTGCACCGGGACTGTGTAGTAGCCAATCATGTAGGATACTCCGAGCACGGCGGCTATCACCGCAATTACTGGTATCGCGCTCATGAGCCCGACGCCGTATCCAGTGATGATTACAGTCGCGGGACTTATCTTAGCTTGCTCGGCAATCCTCTTCACCGGCCCGTAGCTGTACGATGTAAAGTAGTCAGTGATTTTAACAATAAATGGAGCTAACACCGCGCCGAGGGATGCGGTCGCCGCGAGCGCCAGCGCCGTGGCTGTGCCGAGGTTGAGTAAAAAGGCGCCGATAAAGAAGAGGATAACCGAGAGCCCTATGGTTGCATAAACCGCCATGTTTATCGATGAAAGCGGGTGCTTAACCCCCGACGTCTTTAGCAAGTTAACGCCGACGAACGCGGCGACCAGTGCGAGAGTTGCGAACAGGATGACGGCCTCAATATATTGCGCAGGTAGTTTAAGTATCGCCGCTAGGAACAAAGCGGCAGTCACAGTGACTATGTAGGACTCATACACGTCTGCGGCCATGCCAGCAACATCGCCTACGTTGTCGCCCACGTTGTCGGCAATTACGCCGGGGTTGCGGGGATCGTCTTCAGGTATGCCAGCCTCAACTTTCCCGACGAGGTCGGCACCAAGATCAGCCGCTTTTGTGTAGATACCTCCACCAACCCTCATAAACAGCGTGACAAGAGAGGCGCCGAATCCCAGCGCCACGAGGGGCACCTCCCACCCCTTGCCCAGAGCGGCGCTGAAGACTAGGTAGAAACCTGAAATTAAAAGGAGCGCAACGCTGGCCAGAGAGAGCCCCATGACTGCGCCGGCGCGCCAGGACACTAATAGGGCCTTGCCCATGCCGCCTGCCGCTGCCGCCTGCGCAACACGAGAAGCCGACCTAGTCGTCACGTACATACCTAGATAGCCGGCGATCATGGAACCTAAAGCCCCCACCACGAACCCTAGGGTAGTTAGGCCGAGAGTGCCGCGCGGCATATCGATAGCTATGAATATCAACGCCGCCAGCACTACCAACAGGATAGAGAGCGTCTTGTACTGCCTGAAGAGGTACGCCTTGGCGCCAGTTGCTATTGCCTGGGAAATAAAGCGCATCTTCTCGTTACCCGGATCCTGTCTCAAAACCCACCTAGCCAGATACACAGCGTATAAAACACCCAAGATCCCTACAACTACCCCAAACAAGGCGTATCCCGCCATAACGACCCATATACTTACTATTTTTAAGATTTACTACTAACGGAGTATACGTAATGACTACGTATACGCAATATTTTAAACTCCTGAGTTTCCTTCGCAAGTGCCTATTGAACGCGTTGTTGAGTTTAGAGTCGCTACAAGTTTAGATCTGGTACCCGAACTAATTTACTACATTGGGAAGACCGGCGCCGCCATGTTTGAAGAAAGACCTGAGAAGCTTCCCCGGCCCCGCGATCCCCCTCTGTTCCACAAGATTAAGAAGATAGACGAATTTCTTAATCAATTGCAGATCTACTTCCAGCCGCAACAGGTCAGCCTCCCACTCGAGCCGCTTGAGTCCCAGGTGGACTCAGTGCTGGAGAAGCTGGGCGCTGTACAGAAGGAGGTGGCGTATTACACACGCCTACTTGACGAGCTAAGAAGCAAGCTCTCCACCTCGCGCGAGGTGGCTACTGTAAAAACTCAGCAACAGCCGAGGACGGAGATGCTAGACGCCTTCGTGGCCATCCCAGGCAGGGCGTTGAAGGAGGCTGTGGAGCTGGTTAAGGCCGCCAACGCCACTGTGGCGCAGCAGGGCAACGTCCTCCTGGTGGTGGCGGAGCGGGGGAGGGCCCCGCAACTGAGGGCCGCCTTGGAGAAGCTCGGCGCCAAGGTCCTCACGTTGCAGGAGGTAGCCGAGATCGAGCCGCCCGACGTCCTGGAGGAGAGGTTGAGGAGAGTTGAAGAGGAGCTTAAATCCACGGTGCAACGGCACAGCGACTTGATAAACTACGCATACACTCTCAGGAGCGCCGCGTCCTCCATCATGGAAGTCTTCAACAAATCCGCGATAGACGAGGGGGCCGAAGTCGGCCACCTCTTCGAGTCTTATGAAAACGAGATTAGGAGAACTGAGAGACAGCTGGCGGATCTCAGAAGGATTAAACAGGTGCTGGAGGGGCTCTCGGGGAGGGAGAGCCTAAAACTGCCTGAGGGGTTCAAGCTGTATGTAGATCCTGAGTTGCCCATAGAGGCGCCGCACGTGCTCCAAGAGATAAACGGAGTCAAGGTGGCCCTTGTGAGGGGCGAGGCCAGGGGCCTCGAGGTGCCGCTTGAGTACCTCGCAGATATAAAGACGGGCAGGCAACTTGTGGAGGGCGCCATCGCCTCCGCTGAGGCGGCGCTGAGGAAGCTGAGAAGAGATTTGGAGGTTTTGGAAAAACAGTATGGCGAGCTCTCCCTCTACGGCGACAAGAGGTGGGAGGAGCATAGAGACGTGGCCACTCTAGTCTTCTACGTCTTGGAGAGAGACGTCAAGAAGATCGACGACGCCCTTTCTGAATTCGCGAGGCGGAACTCGGCGAGGTTGGACATACTCAGGAGAACGCGCTACAAGTACTTCGACAGCGTCCCCATGGAGAGAAGGCCCACCCTGGAGAAGTACCCGGCGCCGATTAGGCAGTTTACCCACATTGTATACATGTACGGAGTGCCCAGGCCCTACGAGATCAGCCCCGTGCCCCTCGTGGCGCTGATGTTCCCGCTGTTCTTCGGCTGGATGTACGGCGACCTGGGCCACGGCTTCCTGCTGTTCCTGCTCGGCGTGCTCCTAATGACTAAGCTCTACGGAGGCCGCCACAGAGACTGGGGCGTCATATGGACGGTGACGGGCCTAACCTCAATGTTCTTCGGCGCTTTTGTATACCAAGAGGCCTTCGGCTTCCCCCTAAGCGCCTTCGGCATAGAGATGCCAAGCGCCCCCCTCTTCCATCTATTTGGAGAACACCAGCTAGTGGCTACAGAAGGCGTGGTTATGGCGATTAGAGCCGCCTTCATCCTAGGCTTCTTCTTGATACTGCTGTCGTTCCTCGCCAAGTTCGTCAACACCTGGCTGAAGGGCGAGCCCGACGTGGCTCTTGGATTAATACTGCCGCAGGTAGTGCTCTTCTTCTCCCTCGCCATGGTCTTCTTCTCGCTGGTGAAGGAGGCTCTGCATCTACAGTTCATGTCGCCAATACTGCAACTCCCCTGGATCTACGTCTTCCTAGTAGCCCTCCTCTGGAGCTTTGCAGGGGCCCTGGCGCTAAGGGCGAAGTACAAGCACCACGAAGAGGCGCCGCCCATCACCGAGGAGCTTATTCTTGGCTTCGTCGAGGGGTCCCTCGGAGCTCTGGCAAACATACCCAGCTTCGCCCGCCTCGTGATCCTCATCCTCATCCACGGAGTCTTGACCAAGCTAGTCAACGGCGTAGCCCTCTCCCTAGGCCCCGCCGGGATAGCCTTCGCCATATTCGGCCACTCGCTGATAGCCACGGCGGAGGGTCTCTTCTCGCTTGTGCAATCGCTACGCCTTTCCTTCTACGAAACCCTCTCCAAGTTCTACGAAGGCAGAGGCCGCCTATTCCTTCCATTGAAGCTACCGTAAATGGAGATAATCGCCGAAATAACCCCATCTCTCAACAAGGCCAAGTTAGTAGAGAGGCTAGAAGCCGTCAGGAGGTACGTGGAGAAGGTGGACATACCAGAGGCCCCCGGGGGGAAGCCCACAGCCCACTCCCTAGCCGTCGGAGTCTTGGCCAAACAGCTCGGGCTGGAGCCCATTGTCCACATCAGGCTGGTAGACCTAAACAAGACGGCCTTCAAATCCCTCCTAGGCGGGGCACACGTCCTAGACATTAGATACGTCGTGGTGCTACAAGGCGATCCCCCCGCCGAGGGCAAGCCAGTGGGAGAAATAACAACAGAGGAGGCCGTAGCCGCCGCGAAGAGTATGGGCTTCAAGACAGGAGCCCTTCTAAGCCTCAGGAGGGACTACGCAAAGAGGCTGGAGATAGGGGCTGACTTCTACCTAGCCCTACACTTCACAGAGCCAAAGCAGCTACAAGGCCTCCCGCCGGTCGTGTACCCCTACATACTCGTCAAGACAGGCAGAAACGCTTCCATTTTAGAGAAGCTGGGACAGACGGCAGTCACGCCGGGGGAGGCCCTGGGGCTCATACACCAGCTACAAGAGGTGGCACCGGGTATAGTTCTATCCGCGCCCGGGGACCACCACGCCCTTCTACAGCTCCTGGAAAAGCTGAGGAGCTAGCGGAGCCCGCAGTCGAAAAGCCTCTTGTCGCGGTAGCCGACTAGATACATCCCGTTTACCAAGACATTATCCCCATAGACAAAAAAGTGGCAGAGAGCCTTCGGAACGGTGATCACCCGGCCGCGGGCGAAGACGAGGAACGTGTTGTAGGTCTCGCCGACAACCACCCCCCTGACCCGGTAGGGACACTTGTAGGTGGCGACCTCCCTCCCCAGCAAATCCACGCAACGAGCCGGCACTACTTCCTCAACTCCCTCTCAATAGTCAAAATCCTCGCAATAGCCCGCCGAACCTGTCTAATCCTTCCAGGCTTCTCCACGAAGCCCCGGGCCCGTTGCGTCTCCAGCCTCACCAGCTCAGCCCTGAGCTGGTTGAGAAGCTCCCTCCGCTCCTCGGGCTTCATCTCCCTAAGCACGCTGGGCTTAAGCTTCTTCTCAGACGACATAGAGGCGCGGTTCGTGGAGG